>DATEKX010000072.1:0-5803 GCA_035277165.1 Blastocatellia bacterium
GGGCATGATGAAACTGATGATTAAAGAGGTGGCGCAGGCGAAGGGTTACAAAAACGCAAAACAATTAACGCTCGCCATGTCCGCACATTTCGGGGTGCAGATTTCCTTCTCTACTATCTACCCGCTTTGGGATGACACGGCGCAACTCTGGTCACGTCAGACGATTGACCGCTTGTGTGAATTTTTGCAGGTTCCAGCGGGGCTACTGATCCAACACATACCGGGTGAGGCGCAGCAAGCGCCGCCACATACCGGGCAAGCCGACGTTGCCGACACGAAGCCCGCCAATCGTTCGGCTGCTTCCAAGAGCAAGCGCGAGCGGGAAAAGAAAAGCATGAGAGCTGGCGCAGGGGTAAGGTAAATCACGTCATGCCGACTTCAATATCAGACCCCTTTCTTGATGATCTGCTTTCTGGCGATGAACGGCTCGCCTCGCTCGTGCCGGGCGGGTGGCATGATATGCGCGCCGACCAGGACGCAACCGGGCGGCTCGGCATCTACAGATATATGAGTTGCAGCCTGCGCTTTTGCAGTGACACGTTGCCGCGATGGGGCATGAATCCGCTCGCATGGGTTGATGTTAAATATTTGCTTGTGGTCGCCGATGAGGGCGCGAGGTATGAAGACTTATCACCGGCAGTCAACCGTGTTGATGAATTGCTGGCTACGGCGAAGCCGCGAGAACTTGAAGGCGGCGCGGTTCTGTGGACTCGATACGGCGGCGTGTATAGGCGCGGCTATCCATTACCGGGCGGGCCTTACGTGCGCGAGCTTGGCGCGTTCTGGGTTGTAGCGGTGAGAGATAATATTCTGTGCGGGTGAACAGTTGAGCACGGCAATAGCAACAAAGAAAACATCACTCCAAAGAGCGACTTTCAAAACAAGCCGACTGCTTGAATTCTTTACTGAAAAAGAACTAACCATGCAGATCGGCTACAGTAAACCGCTCTGGCCTGTTGTACTCGTGAAGGAGTTGATTGATAACGCGCTCGATGCGTGCGAGTCGGCAGATATTCAACCGCATATCATCGTCAAAGTTGAACCTGATGCCGTGAGCGTTCAAGACAACGGGCCGGGCCTGTCTCTTAAAACAATTCAAGACTCGCTTGATTATCTCGAAAGGGTGAGCGATAAGGCGCATTACGCAAGCCCTACGCGCGGGCAGTTGGGCAATGCTTTGAAGTGCGTATGGGCCGCGCCCTACGTCGCCGATGGCTCGCGCGGCCTGGTCGAAGTATTGACGGGCGGGCAGACTCATCGCATAGATGTGACGCTTGATAGGATCGGGCAAAAGCCAGATATTAAACTCGACTCGAAAAAAGGTGGCTTTGTAAAAAACGGCACTCTTGTAAGAATCCACTGGTCTGAGATAGCAAGCTTGCTGGAAGATCAATATTGGCTCGATTCTTACATATCGCCCGATGTCTTTAGGCTCATCTGTGATTACGCCATCTTTAATCCTCACGCGCTAATCGAGCTTGTCACTGACTCCGAAATCGAGTTTCGCCGAACAAATCACGCCTGGCACAAGTGGAAGCCTAACAACCAAACGTCGCCGCACTGGTACACGCTCGAAGGAATCAAGTCGCTGATCGCAGCCTATATGAGAAATGACGATGCGACCGGCAAGACGCGAACCGTGCGCGAGTTCGTTTCAGAGTTCGCGGGCCTCAGTGGAACGGCGAAGCAAAAGGCCGTGACAGAAGTATCGGGCCTGATTGGTGCGTACCTACGTGACCTTGTAGAAGACGGCGACATTTCGACCGGCAAAGCTAATTCATTGCTGTGGGCAATGAAAGACCACTCAAGAGAAATCAAGCCGCCCGCTCTCGGTGTCATCGGGCAAGCTCACATGACCGCAAGGATGATCGGCGAAGGCGTGTCACTTGACAGCATACAGTATCGCAAGGTTGAAGGCGTTTCGGTCGGTGTGCCTTTTGTATTAGAAGTTGCTTTCGGCATCTATGAAGACGATGAAGACCGGCGCAGGGCTATTGTTGCTGGCCTGAACTGGTCGCCAGTGATGAAAAGCCCGCTTGAGCGGCTGTCTAATCTGTTAGGCGAGATGCGTATAGATGAATTTGATCCTGTGCTGCTAATCGTTCATCTCACCTGTCCACGTCTTGAATTCACTGACCGGGGCAAAAGCTCACTGGTCGCCACCTATGAAGTAATCGAGGCGCTTAACAAGTGCGTGCGCGCCGTCGCCGCACGTTGGAAGCAAGCGAAGCGGCAAGCCGACCGAAACGACCGGATAAGCAGAGCCGAATTAGAAAGCCAACGGCGCGCGAATCGGAGCAAAGAAATCACGCTAAAAGATGCCGCCTATCAGGTGATGGAAGCGGCTTACCTTGACGCGAGCGCGGGCGGCACTTTACCTGCCAATGCTCGACAGATCATGTATTCTGCGCGCCCGCTCGTGCTGAAACTGACGGGCGGCAAGCTCTGGAAAAAGTCTTCAACTTTTACTCAGCAATACCTTGTTGATTTCATAGAAGCAAATCCGAAACTGACGGCATCATGGGACGTGGTATTTGATGCTCGCGGGCAATTCGTTGAACCGCACACAAAGAAGCGCGTAGAACTCGGAACGCTGGCCGTGCGTGGCTACGTCGGCGACTGGCATGATGGGTTTCAGACAGTCCCGATGCCGATACTTGAAAGGCTTTGCCCTACAACCGGCCCGGCGAATCGCTACAGGCATGTGCTGTTTGTTGAGAAAGAAGGCTTTAACGAATTATGGAAAGCGGTGAATCTTGCCGACCGTTTTGACCTTGCGATAATGAGCACGAAAGGAATGTCTGTTACAGCGGTCCGGCGACTGGTCGAAAAGTTATCTGAGCAAGGGGTAACAATCTTCGTGCTGCGTGACTTCGATAAAAGCGGCTTCTCAATTGTTCACACGCTCAGAAGTGACACGCGCCGGTATCAATTCAAATCCACGCCGAACGTGATTGATTTAGGTGTGAGGCTTGCTGATGTTGTAGAACTTGGATTACAAAGCGAGCAGGTCACATACAAGAGCAAAAAGGGCAAGACCGTTGACCCTCGCGAGAACCTGCGGGCGCGCGGTGCTTCTGAGGATGAATGCGCTTTCTTGGTGCGGGGCGGCTCGGAGCGCGCGGGCTGGCATGGCGAACGTGTTGAGTTAAACGCGCTCGGCCCTGCTCGACTGGTCGAATGGCTTGAGCGGAAATTAATCGCTGCCGGAGTCGGAAAGTTTATTCCTTCCTCTGACGTACTGGCTGACGCATATCGGCGGGCGCTGTCAGTCGCCGAACTGCAAAGGCTCATTGACGAAGAAAGAAAAAAGAACAGGAGTGAAAGCAAGGTTCCAGCCGGTCTACTGAAAAAGGTACAAAGCTGCCTTAAAGATTCAAGGCTTTCATGGGATGAAGCTATCTATGACATTGCTCGAAAGGCACTAGAAAAGAAGTGATAACAGGGATTCCAAACTATACCGGCGCTCTGCCCATTGAATATTCCTTGCGCTGCTCGTGCGCGAGGCGTTACGTAGTCTTCACCGGCATGGGCGTGCAGATCGGCGATGCGATGGGCCGGGCAAAGGAACGAGCAACGGAGATGAAAGCTCGATTTATTGACGCGCGCTCAACTCCTTTTATGAATTGCGAGTGTGGCGAGTTGTTAGAGTTCTTGCCCGATGAAAGGCTGATGGTGATGTGATGAGAACCATAATAACGGACGCTATAACGGGCGCATTCATTGTTTACGTGACTGTCTTTTGCTTTATCGGAGATGGCTTAATAAATCCGCTCTGGCTTGTCATACCCGGCGCGGCATGGGGCGGATATTGCGGCTGGATTTCAATGCGACAATTAAAGGCTTGATATGGCAAGCATAAAACGAAAGATGAAACGTGCGGCGGCGGGTGTCAGCGGCCCGCCTGTCGAGCAACAGGCAAAGGCGGCAATCAAGCGATACGTGACGGGCACTAAATCTGCCGTCGCCGCGCTCGCCAAAGAATTGAAAGGCGTGGTCAGTGTTGAGGATCTGAAGGAGCGACCGCAACTGGTAAAGCACTTCACGCAATGCAGGAGTCAGTTTGCCGCCGTCCCTGAAATGCTTGACGAACTCGAAAAACTTCAACAGTGGATTGATACGAGCGAAGAAGCCGCGAGCCTGCGCGAGTTCCGGGCCTTGTTTGAATCCGGCGCGTTTGAAGTGGAGTGATTTTTTTTGCCCATCGGGTGAATGTTATCAGACGCGCGCCGTGCTATAATCGGCGCGATGAATCAGAGGTGATGCGACATAATGCAAGAGATTGCGACACTCCAGGCCAATTTGAGCGCGATTCAAGAGCGCGCAATAATCGCCCTGCTCTCTCACTCGACCATCAAAGGTGCGGCTAAGGCCGTTGGCGTTGATGACGCGACTCTCTACCGCTGGCTACAGGATAAAGACTTTCATGACGCTTACATGAGCGCGAGGCGCGAAAGTGTGAGCCTATCAATTGCTCGATTGCAGCAATCATCTATGGAAGCGGTCAACACGTTGAAAATGATTGCTAAGGACAAAGAAGCGCCCGCATCGTCAAGGGTGATGGCCGCGAAAGCAATACTCGAATTTTCAATCAAGGCAGTCGAGATTGAAGACATGGCTACTCGGTTGGCAGAGGTCGAGACTGTTATAAAGGCGCAGAAAAAGTCATGAGTCTAAGCAAGCGTATCGCAGCTATCGAAGCGCAGGCCGCGCCTGCTGTAGAAGCTTATAAACGCGCGCAACAGCGCCGCGTGCTCGGCAGATTCGGAATGATGCGATTGTTTACATGGGGCTTTACCCATGCCGAATCGCTCGACGTTCTAGCCGATGCCCACAAACGACGCGGGCGCGGTGAAAGCCTCGCGGACGCGCCGCACTGGACAGGCCCGCACATATACGAAGCTTTTCAAAGCTTCCTTGCCACTGATAGCGAAGCCGCAGAACTGTATCGGTCAATATTGGCGTTTCGGGTTGAAGGCGAAGCATGGGCAGATAGTATCAGCCGCAACGCGGAAGAAATAGCAACCAAAGGCCGGGCGATATGGTCACGAATGCGGGATCATTTTTTAGAAGTCGAGCGCGCGGATTGGCTGCTCTATGAAGCCGCGATGGAAAAAGGCAGGGATCGCATGAGGGCGAAAGATGAGTCTGAGCAGTCGAATTAAAGCCCTTGAAATTCAGACACGCCCGATGGCTGAGAAGATCGCCCGCGAGAAAAGGCGCGACTTCAGACAGGGGCAAACCGGCAAATTCGGCATGTTGCACATGATGGCCTTCGGCCTGACCGCTGCCGAGGCCCGCGCAGAAATCGCAGACGGATATAGCAGAAACAACTATGGGCTGCGCGATGTTATTTTGAATTCTCAGCATTTCGATTTAGAGCAAGCTAACACTCGATTTGAAGCTTTTCTAAATTCCGACTTGAAAGCGGCGCGACTGTTCGATTTATTGCAGGCTCATAGAATTGAGGGGCGCGACTGGTGCGAGATAATCAGAGAAACAGGAAGCGAACAAGACAGCCTCGCGGCTGCTCTCTACTTACGGATGCACGAATATTGCCGGAAGGTATGGGGCCACGAGTTTGAAGAATACGAGACGTATTCAAAAGAAGCGGAGGAATGGTTGAAGCGGTTAGATGAACAGAAATATCAATTCAAGGCTGACGAAGCTTGAGCACGGGCTTGATTATTCTTGTTTGAATGACAATCAATTGCGGCGGCTCGACGTTCGCAGACTGACGCGCGAGCAGCTTCACCAGCTCGACGCGCTGAAATTGAGCGATGAGCAAATCCGCGCAATCGGG
>DATEKX010000073.1:0-7848 GCA_035277165.1 Blastocatellia bacterium
TCGGGCTAAGCGACGGGCAGGTGCGTCGCGCGCTCGGCGCGCTTGCGTCGCGCGGGCTTATCAGTTGTCACAACGCATATCAGGGGCGCGGCATTCGATTGCTTGACGAAAGCCCCGCGCGCGCTCTCAGGATTGACACGAAAGACCTGGCCGCGCGCGCCGCAGCAGAACAGTGGAAGCTGCGCAAGATGATTGACTTCTGCTATCACAAAAGCTGTCTGCGCCGCTTCATCTTGAATTATTTCGGCGACCGAAAACATCTGGGCAGTTGCGGCACCTGTTCAGTATGCGCGCCCGACGAAGCAAATTATCTGGATACCGCCAAGGCAAAAAAGAAATCATCGGCGGCAGGCACATTGAGCGTGGGGCACGGAGCCGCCGCCCCTAAGATGAGAACCCCTAAGATTGGAGCCCCTAAGATTGGAGACGCCACCGCGCTCGAACACTTCATAATTGATAACGCTCCGGCGGGTGAAACGCTCAGAGCCGATTTGAAGAACCGGGCCGAGCGCAAACGCGCTCTCTCGAAGGCAGAGAGCAAAAACGAAATTCAAACTTCTCGCCAGCGCCCAATCAACGAAGCCGAATTGATTGTGGTCAAAAAGATTCTGAGCTGCATCGCAAGAATCGAAAAAGACTTCGGCAAAAATAAATTCGGCAAAGGAACCGTAGCAGCAGTGCTGCGCGGGTCAACGAGCAAACAAGTTCGCGATAGCCAACTGGATAAACTTTCCACTTATGGCTTGCTGCGTGATATGGTACAAGATGAGATCACAGCCTACATCAAAGCATTGATTCAAGCAGGCTGCATAGCCGTGCAACAAGGTATGTATCCGACCGTGAGCCTCACAGATTTCGGGCGTGACGTGATGACGAGTCGCGCAGAAGTAACGCTTGAATTGCCAGACTAGAAGAAACAAGAAATAATGAATGATGAATGATGCACGGCGGAGCGAAGTCGCTAATTCGTCATTCTTCATTCAGTGCCCATCGTTTCATTCATTTCGGAGTTATTAATGGAATCTCAACATACAGCTTCCGGTGTGCTTCAAATCAACGAAAAAGGCTTCGGCTTTCTGAGGCACGCCGCCAACGACTACCGGCCCGGCCCAAAAGATATATTCGTTCCGCGTAATATCATTCAGAAATTTTCACTGCGCGAGGGCGTGATGATTTCAGGAGTCGCAAGCCCTTCTGACAACGAGCGTGGTCGCCATCCTGCGGATCAACTGACAGAGATCGAGCAGATCAACGGACTTGCCCCCGAAGAGTATTCGCGCGTGATTGAGTTCACCAAGCTTACGAGCGTTGACCCGACCGAACGGCTCGAACTCTCTACGGGCAACGACAACATTTCGCTGAGAGTGCTCGACCTGATAGCGCCAATCGGCAAAGGGCAGCGCGGCGTGATCGTCGCGCCGCCAAAGACCGGCAAGACTACGCTCATCGAGCAGATTGCCGAAGCCATCGCCGATAATCATCCCGAAACTCATCTTGTGATGTTGCTCATTGACGAGCGACCCGAAGAAGTCACTCACATGAAACGTCGCGTGCGCGGCGAAGTGATCGCTTCCTCGGCAGATCAGAACTCAGACCTCCACCTGCAAGTCGCGCGACTGGTTCACGAGCGCGTCAAGCGGATGGTCGAATCTCGGCAGGATGTGGTGATGCTGCTGGATTCAATCACGAGGCTCGCCCGCGCATCGAACCGCGAGACCAGCCGTCGCGGGCGCACGATGTCGGGCGGAGTCGATTCGCGCGCGATGGAGTTCCCGCGAAGATTTTTCGGCGCGGCGCGAAAGGCCGAAGAAGGCGGATCGCTTACGATAATCGGGACGGCGCTTGTTGACACGGGCAGTCAGATGGACGAAGTCATCTTTCAAGAGTTCAAAGGCACGGGCAATCTTGAAATCGTGCTTGATCGAAAACTTGCCGAGCGCAGAATCTTTCCCGCAATTGACATCTCGAAATCGGGCACGCGCAAAGAAGAAAAACTTTTTGACGCAGACACGATGCCCAAGATCAATATGCTGCGCCGCGCGCTTGCGGGCAAGAAGTCCGTAGAGGCAATGGAGCTATTGCTCAAAGGACTTTCAGACACGAGCAACAATCAACTCTTTCTCGACCGATTGAAGTTATGATTTATGACGGAGGTGATTATGTTTCGCACAACGCATAAGCTCGCGATTGCAATCTCAATCGTCACCCTATCGGCCTTCTTGTTTACTCTGAACATTCAGAGAATATCGGCGGCAAAAACAACCGACACTCAAGCGGACATTCTTGCGCGCGCCTCTCGCACGGAGCGCAACGGCTGGATTTACCTGCACCTCGAAGGCCCGCCTGAACATATAGGCTTTCAGCACGGCTGGCTGCTGGCGCGCGAAATTGATGACGCGCTCAGAGTGTTCAAAAAATATTTAGCGCGCGTCACCAAACGCAACTGGCAATTCTATCGCGATGCCGCGCACGAGATGTTCTGGAACAAAATCAGCGACGAATATCAAAAAGAGATTCAAGGCATAGCTCGCGGCGCATACTCGCGCGGCGTGAAGATTGACGCGGACGATGTGCTTGCGATGAACGGGTGGATGGAGCTTGCGTGGTACTACGTGCCTTCGCTTCAATCGGCGCGGGTTGATGATCCTGAGCTTCATCAATCGCCGCCGCCCGCCTGTTCTGCATTCATCGCCACAGGCAGTTGGACTCGCACGGGCGAAATCGTCATCGCGCACAACACCTGGATAGATTATTTGATCGGTCGCAACTGGAACATTATGGTTGACCTCAACCCTGAATCGGGCAATCGCATCCTGATGGATTCGTTTCCCGGATTCATTCATTCGGGCGATGACTTCTATATCACAGGCGCAGGTTTGATTGTGACTGAAACGACCATCAGCGACTTCAAAGGCTTCGAGCCTTCGGGGCTGCCTGAGTTTTATCGTATACGCAAAGCGATTCAGTATTCGAATTCGATTGACGACTGGCTGCGCGTGATGATGGACAATCCCAACGGCGGCTATGCGAACGACTGGCTCGTGGCAGATCGCAAGACGGGCGAGATAGCGCGGCTGGAAAACGGTATCAAAAACAACATAGTCGAACGCACAAAGGACGGTTATTTTGTCGGCTCGAACTTTCCCGTGCACGAAAAAACCATCCGAGAAGAAACTACATTCGACCCTAAGAATGAAAAGAACGGAGCTAATGCGCGGCATCAACGCTGGGAAGAGTTAATGAAAGCCAATCGCGGGAAGATTGACATCGACCTTGCGAAGAAATTCATGGGCGATCATTACGATGTAGTGCGAAAGCGCAACGCAGGTTCAGCCAACACGCTTTGCGGCCATGTTGACCTTGATGAACTGGGCGCGGGCGGCGACTGGCGCAGTTTTTATCCCGGCGGCGCGTCGAACTCGAAAGCGACAGATAGTCAGCTTGCATCGCAGATGAAGATGTGGGCGGCTATAGGCCATGCGTGCGGAACAGATTTCAAGCTCGATGCATTTTTGAAAGCCCATCCCGAATACGAATGGCAGCGCGAGATCGCAGGAGATTTGCCGAGCGGACCGTGGACAATTTTTTCAACCACAGCCGTAGCGTCGCTCGGACAAAAAGTGCGAGTTGTGCCCAGAGGTTATAGAGGCGACAGGCAGGAAGAGAAAGACCCGAATAACCGGCGACTTGATCCTAATCAAAAACGCAGGATACCAGACGATCCCGCGCCTCCGCTCCCAGGCGAGAAACGCGCGCCGCTTCCGGGCGACCCGCGACGGCCTCCTCAATAAGCCGCTTCGGCAATCGAATTTAGTAGCCCGCATGTAAGCTCTCGTTTACGTGCGGGCTATTGATAAAAGTGACGACTGAATTAATTAACGGAGTTGCAGAACAACGCCGGGCTTATTGATGTTAATATCGACTTCGTGTTTGCTGCCGCCGAACATCCGCCCAAAGGTTCCTGTGAAATAAAGCACAGCCAGCAGCACAAGCAGAAACAGCATAACTGCAAGCGCAGTCAAAGCGCCGCTCCCGCCACCGTCCGTATGTACGACATGCTCTTCTATGATTCTATCGGCCATCGCTCATCCCTCCATTTCAGATTCGGTTTTAATAACTACGAAGATCAAAATAGCAATCGCAATGCCATCAGTTAATGCGCGAAAACGGCCCAAAACGGCGCTTAATTTGCGAATTGTATACACTGTTTTGAATCGGCCTGTACGGCAGAAGAACAGTAGCCCTGTGCCGGTTAATCACTGCGCTGCTTTTTTTGTTCGATTGGCTATAGTAGGATTATTAATCAAGATCATTCTTGGAATTCAATGACAGTTCAGGAGCGACTATGGATCAAACATACATCAGAGATGTATCCGGTAATGTTGGCGAAGAGATAACTATCAAGGGTTGGCTTTATAATATTCGTTCGAGCGGCAAACTCATATTCCCGCAGATACGCGACGGCTCAGGCATAATTCAGGGCGTCGTTTCTAAGCGCGATGTCAGCGAACAGGTCTGGAACGATTTCAGCAATCTTACGCAGGAATCTTCGATCATCGTGCGCGGCAAGGCGCGCGAGCATCCTAAACAACCGGGCATTTATGAACTCGATGTCACACAGCTTGAAGTCCTGCACGTAGCCGAGCCTTTTCCCATCACGCCGAAAGATCACGGCGTCGAGTTCCTGATGGACAATCGCCATCTATGGCTTCGTTCGCGCCGCCAGCATGCGATACTGACTGTGCGCGCCGAAGTCATTCGCGCCGTCCGCGATTACTTCGACTCGAACGGCTTCCTGCTGATGGACACGCCGATATTTACGCCCGCCGCGTGCGAAGGCACGACGACACTGTTTGCCGTTGACTATTTCGAGGACGCGAAAGCTTACCTTACGCAGTCGGGCCAGCTTTACAACGAAGCGACTGCCGCCGCGTTCGGCAAAGTCTACAGCTTCGGCCCAACCTTTCGCGCTGAAAAATCCAAGACGCGCCGCCACCTGACAGAGTTCTGGATGGTTGAACCCGAAGTCGCTTACGCAGACCTCGATGACATAATGAAACTCGCGGAAGGATTCCTGACCTTCATCGCTCAGCGCGTGCTCGAAAATCGCCGCAAAGAACTGACAGAGCTTGAGCGCGATATATCGAAGCTCGAAAAAATTTGTGCCCCCTTCCCGCGCCTTCAATACGACGACGCTGTGCGTATGCTTCAAGAGGGTCATGAGAAGGGAGAGGTTGAAAATCGTTTCGAGTGGGGCGGCGATTTCGGCGCGCCTGACGAGACATACATATCGAGCCAGTTCGATCGCCCCGTGATGGTGCATCGCTACCCGGCGGCTGTGAAAGCGTTTTACATGAAGACTGACCCCGAACGGCCTGAGCTTTCGCTGTCGGTTGATGTGCTTGCGCCGGAAGGCTACGGCGAAGTCATCGGCGGCGGTCAGCGTTCAGAGGATTTGTCTTACCTGCTCAAGCAGATCGAAACGCACAACCTGCCCGAAGAATCTGTTGACTGGTATTTGGATCTTCGCAAGTACGGCACGTTCCCGCATGGCGGATTCGGCATGGGCATAGAACGTTGCACGGCATGGCTTTGCGGCATAGAGCACATACGCGAGACGATTCCCTTCCCGCGAATGCTCTACAGGCTGAAACCCTGAACACAGCCGTCAAGGCAATCATTAACTGGTCAGTGTGCCGATCAGAACTCAAGTCCCAATTGAGTGAAGTAAATGTAGTAGAACAAGGAGAATCAATAATGAATAAACTCAGAAGGTTGAATTTTGCAATCTTATCTTTATTGCTCGCAACGAACATGGCGAGCGCAAATCTGTTCGCAAGCGAGACTGGCGGGCACGGCATTGATGTCAAAAGCATTTCTACAAACGTGAAGCCATGTCAGGACTTTTACCAGTACGCCAACGGCAACTGGCTCGAACAAAATCCTATTCCTGCCGACCGCACTTCGTGGGGAGCAGGCAGCCAGTTGTATGAAAAGAATCTCGCAGTTCTTCATCAAATTCTCGAAGACGCTGCCAAAGATACAACCGCTCCTAAAGGAAGCGTGACTCGCAAAGTGGGCGACTTTTATCGCATAGGCATGAACGAAGCCAGGATTGAATCCGAAGGGGCCGCGCCGCTTGCCAAAGAGTTCGCTCGCATCGCTGCCATAAAAGATATTCAGAGTCTTCAGGATGAAATCGCGCACCTGCACAGGCACAATATTTATCCGGGCTACGTCTTTTTCGCATATCAGGATTTCAAAGACAGCACGCGAATTATCGCCAATCTCTATCAAGGCGGGCTGGGTCTGCCCGACCGCGATTACTACACCAGAGAGGATGACAAATCGAAAGAGATTCGCAAGCAATACGTCGAGCACATAGCGAAGATGTTCGAGTTGCTCGGCGACAAGCCTCAACAAGCGGCGGCCAATGCCAGCACGGTTATGGAGATGGAAACACGGCTTGCTAAGGCTTCGATGACAAATATTCAGCAGCGCGACCCGAATGCCATCTACAACAAGATGACGCTGGCCGAAGTCAATGCTTTGACGCCGGGCTATTCATGGAATCGTTATTTCGCGGGCATAGGCATCGCCAATCCCGGCGACATCAACGTAGGGCAGCCAGCGTTTTTCAAAGAAGCAGGCAAGATGATAACGACAGTTCCGTTGAACGACTGGAAGACTTATCTTCGATGGAACCTGATCAACGCGACCGACTACAAACTGAGTTCGCCTTTCGTAAACGAAGCTTTTCGCTTCAAGGGCACGATACTGGGCGGGGCCAAAGAACTGAGGCCGCGATGGAAGCGCGTGCTGCAAGCTACGGATGAAGGCATGGGCGAAGCGCTCGGTCAACTCTATGTTGCGAAAGCCTTCAGCCCCGAAGCGAAGTCGCGCGCGCAGGCGTTGGTCGCAAATCTCAAAGCCGCGTTGCGTGATCGCCTCTCGGCTCTGGACTGGATCAGCGAAGATACTCGCAAACAGGCTTTGAGAAAACTCGACGCGATTGCCGTCAAGATCGGCTATCCAGACAAGTGGCGTGATTATTCAGGGCTGGCGGTTGACACAGATTCGTATGTGCTGAACGCCCTGCAGGCCGACGAGTTCGAGTTCGAGCGCAATCTGAAAAAGATCGGAAAGCCGATTGATCGAACGGAATGGGGCATGACGCCGCCGACTGTTGATGCGTATTACAACCCGAACTTCAACGAGATAGTCTTCCCAGCCGGAATCCTGCAGCCGCCGTTTTTTGACGCAGCCGCAGATGACGCGACGAACTACGGCGCGATAGGAAGCATCATCGGTCACGAGTTAACGCACGGCTTCGACGATCAGGGTCGCCAGTTTGACGCTGATGGAAATCTCAAGAACTGGTGGACGGCAGAGGATGAGAAGAACTACAACACCAGAGCGGCATTGATGGAAAAACAGTATAACGATTATGTCGCCATTGATACGCTTCACATCAACGGCAAGCTGACGATGGGCGAAAACATAGCCGACCTTGGCGGATTGAAGATCGCTTATCTCGCTTTCCAGAAATCGCTCGAAGGCAAGCCCCGCCCTGAAAAGATAGACGGATACACCGCGGAGCAGCGTTTCTTTCTTGCCTTCGCGCAAGGGTGGCGGCGCAATATGCGGCCAGAGATGGTGCGGCTTATGATCGCGACCGATCCGCATTCGCCTGCGCGATTCCGCGTGCTCGGCCCGTTGTCGAATATGCCGGAATTTGTGAGCGCATTCGGCTGCGAAGGAGGAGCTTCAATAGCGCGGCCCGAATCCTTGCGGGTAAATATCTGGTAAAGTAGAACGGAGGATTCACCGCAGAGGCGCAGAGGACGC
>DATEKX010000074.1:0-4068 GCA_035277165.1 Blastocatellia bacterium
CATCGGGCTGTCAATTCTTTCGGGCGCGCACATGACGCTGTTCCCTCGCGTGGTCGAGCTTGCGCGCGAGCAAGGGCTTGACGATGTGATAATCTTCGGCGGCGGCATCGTCCCCAATGAAGACATCCCGCGATTGAAAGAACTGGGCGTGAGCGAAGTCTTCACACCCGGCGCGCGAATGGAAGAGATAATCGAATTCATCCGCAATAACGCTCGCCGCACAACTCAACCTGCCTGATCGCGAATCAGTAGTTCGATAGGGCTACTGATTTGTTTTTCGCAAAACCACGCCGGGAAGCTTGCCCGTAGTTTTGCCGTTCTGCCACACAGGCTCACCGTTGACAAAGACTCGCTCGATTCCAACTGAAAGCAGTTGCGGCTCTTTGAACGTCGAACGGTCAATCACTCGCTTTGCATCGAACAAAACGAGGTCTGCTTTCATCCCTTTGCGAATAAATCCGCGATCCGTAAGCCCCAGCCGCTCGGCAGGCGCAGAGGTCATTTTGCGCACGGCTTCTCCGAGCGCAAACCATCGCTTCTCACGCACGAAGCGACCGAGCACGCGAGGGAACGTGCCTGCGCCGCGCGGATGTCGTCCGCCTATTCCGCCATCGCTTGCAACCATCACCCACGCTTGCGTGTAAAACGTTTTAATGTCGCGCTCTATCATCGAGCGGCACACCACGCTTGCGCCGCCGTCTTTGACTATCTGCATATAGACATCAACGGGCGTCGTATTTTTTTCGCGCGCAATCTCCTGTAAGGTTTTGCCTTCGTAATCCGCGTGCGCTTTCGAGCGAGTTATCAACACATTCGCCGCGCCGCCCACGTCGGCCAGTCCTTTTGCAACCGACTTCGGGTCGTCGTGGCGGCGATTCGGTATCAGCACCGTTATAGTTGAAGCCCACGCGTCGTAAGGATAGCAATCGGTAGTTACATCAACTCCTTTTCGTCGGGCGGCGTTGATCATAGCAACAACTTTATTCGATTGCCCCCACACGCCGAGCGTGCCCAACTTGATGTGAGAAATCTGAACAGGGATGCGAGCTTCGCGGCCTATGCGAACGGCTTCTTCAAATGCCGCCATCGCATCGTCTGCTTCGTCGCGTATGTGGCTCATGTAAATTCCGCCGTGACGCGCCGCTACTTTCGCAAGCGCGATCACTTCTTCGGTAGTCGAAGGATGTCCGACATCATATTCAAGCCCGCTTGAAAGCCCGAACGCCCCTTCATTCATTGCCTGCTCTACGAGTCGGGCCATCTCGCCTATCTCTTTTTCATTCGCGGTTCGATTGTAATCATTTTTCATCACCATCTCGCGCACGGTCGCGTGGCCTACGAATGCGAGCACGTTGACCGCCGTGTGCTGCTCTGCGCGCTTTGCGAGATAATCGGCGACGGGCCACGGCGAATCGCCATCAGGCCCGACTGCAAGCGTAGTGATTCCCTGTGATACCTGGCTCGACGCCGCTGGCTCCGTGGCAAGCCCGTCTTCCGAGTGATTGTGAATGTCAATGAATCCCGGCGCGAGAGCAAGGCCACGCGCTTCGATTATTTCTTCTCCGGCGCGCGGAGCGAATTGTCCGACTTCGGCAATGCGGTCGGCTACGATGCGAACGTTTGCGCTCCGCCCGGCCCGCCCGCTGCCATCAAAGACAATCGCTCCGACGATCACGCGCGATTTTATTTGATGCGATGCCGCATGCAGAGAAGGCAGACCGCACATCACAGCAACAAACAAAAAGATAAACGAACCCGTAATGATTTTGCGCATTAGCACCCTCGACTTTGAATCGCAAATTTGAAATTTGAGATTATCCGACTTTGAGCAGGATTGAAAACTCGCCCGGCGTGTTATTTAATGTGGGACTGCTTTCACATAAGGAGCCTGAAAAGATTATGAAGCTTGACCTGCACACTCACTATTACCCCGAAACATATTTTCAAATGATCCGCGACGCACAGTCCGAGTTCTCTTTCGACAAAGACCCGACAGGCAGAACTATCATAACGCATCGCGGCGCGCGATTTTTCGGCATCACGCCGCCGATGACCGACCCGGCGAAACGGCTCGAAGACATGGATCGCGTCGGGATTGATACGGAAGTGATTTCGCTTTCGACTCCGAACATTTTTTTTGCCGACGAAAGCGGTCAACCCGAAGTAGCTCGAATCATAAATGACTCTTACGCAGAATTGATTGCGCGTCATCCCACACGCTTCAAAGGCTTCGCTTCAATTCCGATGGATGCGCCTGACGATGCCATCAAAGAACTCCATCGAGCGATTGATGAATTAAAAATGAATGGGGTCGTCCTTCTCAGTAACATACGAGGCCGCGCGCTTACAGCGGATGCTTACAGGTCTTTCTTTGAAGAAGCCAATCGAATGAAGCTTTGCATATTCCTGCATCCGATGCTTCCTGCAAACCCTGAATCCTACAACGAATATGTGCTCGGCCCTCTGGTCGCTTTTCCGTTCGACACGACGCTTGCGGTCGCGCGAATGTGTTTTGCCGGGATGTTTGCCGAGTTCCCTGACATACGCTGGATCATAGGCCATCTGGGCGGCGCTGTGCCTTATCTGATGGAACGCCTCGACAACGGATATCGCGATTTTGCCGAGTGCCGTGTGAACATAAATCAGTTGCCCAGCACCTATCTGAAAAAGTTGTATTACGACACGGTGTCCTTCAACCCTTACATGCTCTCGATGGTGCGCGACATGGTTGGAGTCGAGCACATGGTGATGGGGAGCGATTACCCGCACCTGCTTGGTTCAATCGAGCGCGCAGTCACTTCGATAGAAGACTGGCACATTCCCGAACACGAGAAGCAGAGGATTTTCAGCGGCACGGCGCTCAGTATTCTCAATAATGTTTAACGGAACTAGCTCGAGGCGTTGAAGAAAAAAGGGCTGCCTTCAAAGATTCAAATCATATCGCTGCTCTGTTACCACAGCGCCCCACATCTCGTGCGTATTTTCTTCTGCCAGTTGAAACCCTGTTGACCGGTACAGTTTTGCTGCTACGTTCAGCGCGCCAGCAGTCCAGAGAAAAACATGCGAATAGTCGCTCTCTCTGCAAAAGCTGATTGCCTCATCCATAAGTATGCGGCCAATCCCATGCCCGCGCAGGCTGGGGTGAAGCAGAAACAATCGGAGTTGAGCGTTACGCTCGGAAGCTTCAACGATGGCAATCGAACCTGCGACCGTCCCATCTTTTTCAACTATCCAGATTCGATTTCGCGCATTATGAGTTTTGGCGAACTCACCCAAAATGACAGCCACCTCGCCTTCAAAAGTGTGATCCCATCCATATTCTTCGGCGTACAACTTCCCATGCAGGTAGGTGAGATAGCCTATGTCGCCCGGCTTCAGGTTGTTTCTTATTTTGATGTCTGGCGGAAGTTTGTTTGTGTCACTGGCTCTCATTGTTTTTTCAGGAATCGTTCGATGCCGCGTTTGCAGTCTTCGGTCATTCGCGTGATCGCGTTCAATTGAACGCCTGCTTCGAGGGCCGTTTCGAACGTCATCGCGTCCGTGTGATAAAGCAGGTTCTTTGCCAGGCTCATCGCCGAAGCGGATTTTTTTGCCATCTCTGTCGCGTATGCTTCGACTGCCTGTTCAAACTCGTCATCTGAAAAAACGCGGTTGATCATTCCTGTGTCTGCCGCCGTCTGCGCAGTTATAATTTCGCCGCGAGTGATCAACTCGAAAGCTCGCTTTTCGGAGACAGACCGGCGCAGTATCGCCATCACCATTGCGGGTATGAAACCTATGTTCACTTCGGGGTAGCCGAATTTCGCCGACTTTGCCGCGAGCACAATGTCGCAGGCGGTCGCAAGCCCGCAGCCTCCTGCGAGCGCGTGGCCCTGCACTGCCGCGATGACAGGGCGAGGGTGACGGCGCATCTCGATGAACAACTCTGCAAGGTTTTGCGCGTCGGCAACGTTTTCCATCACCGTTGCTTCGCTGATGCGGAGCAGCGAGGCGAGGTCTGCGCCCGAACAGAAATCCTTGCCTGCTCCCGCCAGCCATACGACGCGCACGCTTTCGTCGCGCTCGCTC
>DATEKX010000075.1:0-13978 GCA_035277165.1 Blastocatellia bacterium
CTCACGCGAGTCGAAGGAGACGGACTCGGGGATGGTGATGGACTTGGAGAGGGCGAAGGAGATGGACTCGGCGAATCATCATCGTCATCATCGTCGTCGTCGTCGTCCATATCCGTATCGTTATCCATATCATCATCAACATCCACGTCGTTATCCATATCAACATCCACATCAACGTCAACATCATTGTCAACGTTGATGTCAGAATCACCCGCTTTGCCGTTGCGCATCAAGAGCATTCCCAATGCCCACGAGGCTTTCTTTCGCACATCCTTGCTTTGATCTTTCAAAGCAATATTCAGAGCCGAGATCGCGCGATGGTCGCCTCTCAAACCGAGCGCCCATGCGGATTGTTCTCTGACCTCCGAGTTCGAGTCTTTCAACGCAGACATCAAAGATTCAACTGACCGTTTGTCGCCTTTCAAACCTAGCGCCCACGCGGCCTTCTCTCGCACCTTCCATTCTTCATCTTTCAAAGCGGCGGTCAAAGGCTCGACAGAATTCGAATCACCTTTCAAACCGAGCGCCCACGCAACCTGCTCGCGCACTTTCGGGCTGTTGTCTCGCAAAGCTTGAACCAGCGGTTCGACGGCGCGGCTGTCGCCTACCAGACCGAGTGACCAGCCAGCCTTTTCGCGCACTTGCGCTTCGCGATCTTTCAAAGCAGTGATCAGCGGCTCGACAGCGCTGCGGTCTTTTTTGAGTCCCAATCCCCACGCGGCGTGTTCTCTGACGTGCCATTCATCGTCTCTCAAAGCAGCGATCAGCGGCTCAACTGTTCGCGGGTCTTTTATAATGCCCAAAGCCCACGCGGCATTCGCCCGCGCTTTTCCGTCTCTGCCGTGCATCACATTAATCAGAGGCGCAACCGATACTTCGCCAATCATCGCAAGCGCTTCGGCGGCCTTTTTGCCGGGCGAAGTCTCCTGGATTATGTTGTGCTTGCGCATCCACTCGTTCCGCTCTCCGCAATCGAGCATCGTGTTAATCGGCGTGTCGTCGCCGAGCAACTGAATGAGTTGTGGGATAGCAGGGGCGGCTTGCTTTTTCATGCCTGCGATCTGACAGGCGGCAGTCGCGCGCTCGATTGGATTGGATGAACTGAGCAAGCTGATCTTCTCTCTTAAATCAGCGGGCGCTTGTGATGAGTCTTGTCTTGCTGCCACTGCCTGCGCTTGATACCACACCACGCATAAACTAGAAACCATCAACGCGATCGTAAATGATGTTAATTTTTTCATGCGGAGAACCTCCTTGCGATTGATGAATGACAACACCTGTCCTTAAAAGATTTGCCATCCGCATTCCCTCGAATGCGCCGCCTCATCTAAGTGTTCCACTTAACGATTTGCTATCAGGAACTATTCACTGAACATCTGGCGAGCACTTCCAGATGGTAAGAATCAAACAAAACCGCACTTATTCAGACATGAAAAGCAGCCCGGTTTTCATTCATTCGGGCTTAGCTTTATGCCTGGCTTTCCCTTTTCCGCTTCCCTTTCCAGACCCGTTTCCTTTTCCGGCTCCTGTGCCACTGCCAGCGCCCGACCCGGAGCCAGAACCGATATGATCGTCATCGTCATCGTTATCGCTATCAACGTCAGCATCAACGTCCACATCAACGTCGAGGTCGTTATCGTTATCGTCCGATAGCGATTCGCTGTTCTTCATCAGCATCATCCCTAAGGCCCAGGCGGCTTTCTGGCGCACGTCTTTGTTTCCGTCTTTCATCGCGGCGTTCAAAGCCTTTATTGCGCTCTTGTCGCCTCTCATCCCCAGCGCCCATGCCGCCATCCCGCGCACGTCGGGCAGGCTGTCTTTCAAAGCATTGATCAAAGGCTCGACGGCGCGGCTGTTGCCTCTCAGTCCAAGCGCCCACGCGGCTTTCTGTCGCACCTCGCCGTTTTCGTCTCTCAAGGCGTTTGTAAGCGGCTCGATTGCGCTTTGATTCCCGACCATTCCCAAAGACCACGCGGCTTTCTCTCTGACCTGCGCTTCGCTGTCGTGCAACGCCTTGATTAACTCATTCACTTGGCCTGCGCCCGGTCTCATTCCGAGCGCCCAGACTGCTTTCTCGCGGACTTGAGGGCTTGAGTCTTTCAAAGCAGCCATCAAGGCTTCTGTTGCAACAGTCCCGCCGATTTGCGAGAGCGCAAATAGCGCGTTCTCCCTCACCTCTGCATCCTCATCTTTTAAAGCTTCCACTAGAGCCGCGACCGCAGAATCTTTTTCCTGCTGACTGGCGGGCGTCTGTGCTTGCGCTGTTGAAGGTTGGGGATCGATGTTTGCGGGCTGCGGCTCAGGAGCTTCAATTTCAATAAGCGGCGGCGCGTCAGGCGGAGCAATCTCGATTACTTCCGCTTGCGACGCTGGTTGAGCAGGCGCAATATTGGACGCCGATTCGCTCACGCTCCGGTTGAATGATTTAATCGCAGCGGGCGCTGACGCATTCGCGCGCTCGGAAGACCGCGCCTGCGTGTGAGCAGAAGGGCGCAAAGATGCCAGCGGCAGAATTATGCAAGCGACGATGAGAGCAACTGCTACGGAACCAATGCGACTCAAGCCGCGACGGCTCACGCTCGGGTCGAGAATTGCGAGCAACCGTCCTTCCAACTGCGAGCGACGAGCAATTGCCACTGACGCCAGCGAAGAGCAACTCCCGGACCTGAGCCGACGAGCGAGGTCGAGCAAGTGATCCGCATAATCAGATGCTTTTGTGCCTGCATCCAGCACTTGATCGTCGCAAGCGCGCTCGCGTTCCATACGAAGCTGGCGAGCCGCTGCCCATGTCAACGGGTTGAACCAGTATATTGCGCAAGCCACTTGAGCAAGCATCTGCGTCAAACAATCTCTTCGCTTCACATGAGCGAGTTCGTGAAGCAGTACAACGTGGCGGCGTTCATCCGGCCAGTCGTCCGCATCTGCCGGAAGCAAAATCGCTGATCGCATCACTCCGCACGTCAAAGGCATGCTTACGCCGTTGCTCTTGAGCAGGGCAACTTGTCGCGTAAGCCCGACTCGATGCGCAAGACGATTCGCAAGATTCAACCACGCATCTTCGTCGATTTTTTCCGCGCGTCTCACAACCCACCACGCGCTTGCAATTCCTATAATCAGGCGAGCGAAAATCAACGCGACTCCTGCCAGCCATATGATCAGCGCCCACATCGTCCAGTCGAATGATTCCGCTTTCACTGTGCTGGCCTTCTCACTGTTGCTGACGGACATCATTGGCCAACTCACGTGTAAAATTGCAGGCTTGCGCTCTCGAAGCGGCGACTGATGATTAACGACGGCGACAGGCTCAGGCAGATGCATTTGTGATCTGTCCATAGCAGGCGTGATAGCCGCAATTTCTGATTGCCCGGCAGAAAACTCGAATGGAAGCATAGGCACTTGCCAGGAAGGCAGCCCGAAAGAAAGGATGGGCAGCGCGAGCAGGCTTGCAATCGCGAGGCTCCAGACAAGGTGGCGCGATGCCGCCGATGCCTTTCTCAATGCGAAGCTCAAGGCGGCGGCGATGATCAGGATTAACACTCCCTTCAATGACGTTGACAATAAAATTTCAAGCCATGTGTTGTCATTAGCTTCAAGCGTAGCCAGTGCGAATATGGCGATCATCATCAGCGCCCTTCCTTTCTAGCTTTTTCTATTAACTGAGAGAGCCGGTCGAGTTCGTCTCCTGTCATCTTTGTGCGAGACATGTCAATCAGCGCGGCGACCGCCTGCTCTGTGGAGTCGTCGAAAAACGTCTGCAACATCTGCTTCATCGCCGATTGCCTCGCACGCTCGCGCGAGAGCGTCGAAATGTAGACGTATCGCGGTCCATCCTGTTCGTGCCGCACATAGCCCTTCTCTTCCAGTAACCTCAGCATCGCGCGAACGGCTGAATAGCTCGGCGGGTCGGGCATATTCTCCATCACTTCGGCAGCCGTAGCGCGGCCCTGCCTGTAGATAGCGTCCATAATTTGTCGCTCGCGGCGGCTCAGATGCGTGTGCGGGTTCTTGCCCATTAAGGCGGCTCCTTTCAGTCTGGTGCTAATTTTTTAGCATCAAGCGTGAACGATGTCAACAGGAAAAATGCTAATTTTTTAGCACGTCTTAGAAAACGTGAAATCCCAGCGAAAGTTCCGGCAAATATCGAACCTCCATAGTGCGCGCGAGCATTGTTTGTTTTCCTGCAATCCGTGTTATCATGTCCGCCGCACGAACCATCAATAATCCATCCAGCGAGTTCAGTAATGTTTCAGCCATTAAGTTTGATAATCGTTCTTGTGTTCACTTTATCCAGTTTCATCACGAGGCAATCGCCTGCAGACGAGCAATCACTGAAGCTCCACACAGATCTCGTTCTTGTTGACGTGCTGCCGGTTCAAAAGAAGACTGGCCGCGTCATCAGCGATCTCAAGAAAGAAGACTTCACAATCTACGAAGACGGTGTAAAGCAAACTGTTTCGCATTTCAGCCGTGACAAGCTTCCGGTATCGGTCGTCTTGTTAGTTGATCGAGCCGGGTGCGTCAATGCGTTCAACGAACAGATTCGCGCCGCGACCATCCAAGCCATCAGCCATCTCAAGCCCGAAGATGAAGTGGCTGTAATGACTTTCTCGAACAAGGTCGCGCTGTTTCAGCCTTTCACGCGCGACCGTCAGCTAGTCGCAAACAAGATTGCGACAGTCGAACAGCAACACGAAAGTGAGCAGCATTATTTCAACGCGGCAATATACGAAGCGTCCGAGTACATGAAGCACGCGGCTAACCCGGCTGGCCGCCGCGCCATCATTGTGCTGACGAGTCTGGAAGCGAGCATTGATTTCTCGAAGGTTTCAGAGAAAGAAGCGCTCTATTCCGTGTTGGAATCGGGCGCGGTAGTTTCGGGCATTCTGGTTCAAACGCTCGGAGGGCGAATAGATCAGGGCATTCGCGGAAAGCCGACAAGTCTGCTCAGGCATTTAGGACTGCGCTCAGGCAGTCTCAAGATGTTCGTCAAAGAGACGGGCGGCGAGCTTGCAGGCGCGGCACCCGAAAAGATAGACGCGACGCTCAATCGGATGGTTAATAACATCTCTGCCAGTTATTCGCTCGCATACACATCAACGAACACTTCGCGCGACGGCAAGCGCCGAAAGGTTCGCATCGAGATTTCTCCCGAAGTCCAGAAGCGCGAAGGCCAGGTCGCGCTGACGGCTCGTCGTAGTTACGTACCGGGTAAAGTAGAAAAACCGTCAGAAGCAGCCAAACAACATTGAGGAAGAAGCGATGAATGCGGAATTATGAATGATGAACGGCAGAGAGGCTTTCAGTTCATCATTCATAATTCATAATTCATAATTTCTTCCGCTAGGTTATGGCAATCACAGTCGGTCTGGTGTAAGATGGGCGGGCATGATCGGAATCCGACAAAATTATTCGGCGAAATTGCGAGCGATGTTCGCGGTCATCGCCTTACTTGTCGGTTCCACTTCTGCATCCATCAGCCTTGCCAGCATCTCATCAGATGCCTGCGCGATGGCTTGCTGCATAGAAGAAGGTCACTGCTGTTGCAGTCCGCCTCGCGCTTCCGTCAAAGGGCAATCTCATGATGGGCCGAGCTTCAACGAAGAGAAGGTAACCGCGCCCTGCCCCGAAGGATGCACGAATCCAACTACATCGTCTAAGACGATTGCGCGCGTTGCGCTTCGCGCGGCGAACCACTCGGTAGTTTTCTTTGAATCAACTATAATTCGCTCAGAGCAGATCATCAGTGATCAGTTTTCGGTTGATCTCGATTCATCCTCTCCACGCGGGCCTCCTCTTAATTTCACTCCTGTTGCTTAACTGATAGAACACTCGCGCACTAGGCGGCAGTTCTAGCTTGCAGAATTGTGCGAGTCGTTTATGCCTGCTGCAAACGAAATGTCCTGGCGCTTCGCTTTGCTGCGGGCTGCGATTACCCGAATCAGTTCGGTGATTCAACGGATGCAACTCAGGAGGTGAGTTATGAAACTGCAATATCGAAGAGGACTCCCTAAAGCGATTATCCTCTTCTGCGCTATCATTCTCATCGCCGGAAACGCGCTTCCGGCGATGGCTCAACAGGCCGTGACATCAGCCACGCTAAGCGGCCATGTCGAAGATAAAGACGGAGCAAACATCAGCGGCGCGATGGCAACGGCAACCAATCTTGACCGCAATCAATCATGGACGGCGAAAAGCGACGAGAACGGGCGTTTTCGTTTTTCGCTTTTGCCCGTCGGCCCGTACCAGATCAAAATCGAGCACGAAGGGTTCACATCTTACAACTATGAACTGACTCTACTTGTAGGTCAGGCGCTCGACCTGCCGGTCAAGCTCACGGTCGGCAGTCTGACAGAAAGCGTCAACGTCACTGGCGGCGATGTGCCTGTGATCGAGACCGCGCGCACGCAGGTGGCTGGCACGGTCGTGCCTAGAGAGATAGACAACCTGCCGCTGAACGGGCGCAACTATCTCGACCTCGCGCTGCTCATTCCCGCAGTCTCGCGCACGAACACGGGCAGCAATCAGCGATTCGCGGAAACTTCGGCTGTGCCGGGCACTGGCATCTCTATTGCCGGACAGCGCAACCTCAATAACGGTTTCATCGTTGATGGGCTTTCGGCCAATGACGATGCCGCCGATCTGGCTGGCACTTTTTACAGCCAGGAAGTGATTCGAGAATTTCAAGTCGTAACGTCGGGCGGCATCGCTGAATTCGGACGCGCTTCCGGTGGCGTGGTAAACATCATCACACAATCGGGCACAAATGACTGGCGCGGTCGCGCTTATGGTTTCCTGCGCAATCAGCGCTTCGACGCCAGGAACCCGCTCGCTCCGCGCAGAGACAATTTGACGCAGGCGCAGTATGGCTTGAGCCTGGGCGGGCCGGTTATCAGTGATCGCACTTTCCTGTTCGCGAATTTCGAGCAGACGCGTCGCAATGATTCGCTCATCATCACCATCGCGCCTGCCAACGTTTCGGCCATCAACAATCGACTTGATCAGATCAACTATCCGGGCCCGCGCATCGAAACGGGGCTGGTGCCTTCGGGATTTGATGTGACGAACTTCTTTGCGAAAGTCGATCACAGGCTGAATGATTCCAACAACCTGTCTGCGCGCTACAGCATCTACGACATTTCAGCGATCAACTCGCGCACGGTCGGAGGGCTGAACGCCATCAGTCGCGGAACCGATATTGATGACCGCGATCAAACGATTGCCATCAATAACGTGACAACGTTTTCGGCACGGACAATGAACGAAGCGCGCTTTCAATATACGCGCAGCAGGCTCGAAGCGCCTGTAAACGACGAGATCGGCCCGGCTGTCAACATTACAGGCGTTGCGAGCTTCGGCACTGCGACATTTTCGCCGCTTGCGCGCGACATTGATCTCTACGAATTTGCAAACAACATCTCGACTCAGCGCGGCAAGCACTCAGTAAAAGTTGGCGCAGACCTTCTCTACAATCGTGTGGACATCTTCTTTCCGGGCGCGTTTCAAGGCGTTTACTCGTTCATCTCGCTGGCGAACTTTTTGACGGGCACATACGGCAGCTTTCAACAGGCGTTCGGAGCGCCATCGCAGTTTCAATCGAATCCGAACATCGGGTGGTTCGTTCAAGATGAGTGGAGGCCGCGCGCAGGTTTAACGATCAACGCGGGACTCAGACACGATGTGCAGTTCCTGCCTGACCCAATCGAAGCCGACGCGAATAATTTTGCGCCGCGACTCGGCGTGGCTTACGCGCCCGCAGACCACAAGACAGTAATTCGCGCGAGCTACGGCATCTACTTTGATCGCATCCCGTTGCGAGCCACATCCAACGCATTGCAGCGCGACGGGTCGAAATATCTTGTCGCGCAAGTCTCGCCGACTCAGCCGGGAGCGCCTGTCTTTCCGAACGTGCTGGCTGCGCTTCCCGCCGCGCTTTCCATAAAGCCGAACCTCACGCGGATAGACCCGAACATCAAAAACAGCTACAGCCAGCAGGCAAACCTGCAAATCGAGCGAGAGTTGCCGGGCAATGCTTCGATATCGGTTGGCTACATCTATCTTCGCGGTCTGCACCTGATACTGTCGCGCAACGTCAACGTGCCGAGATTTCCGGCATCGGCTTGCGTGCCTAATCTTGGGCGGCCTGATCCGAATTTCGGCAACATTGGCCGATTTGAAAGTTCGGGAGATTCTTACTACAACGGGCTGGTCGTCTCTTTCAACAAACGCATGAGCCAGTGGGCATCCCTGCGGACTTCTTACACGCTGTCAAAAGCGATTGACACATCAGGCAATTTCTTTTTCAGCACGCCGCAGAACAATGACAACCTGCGCGATGAGCGAGGACTATCCGATAACGACCAGCGTCACCGCTTGACCGTGAGCGGCACATTGGAAGTTCCGCGAGCAAGAGGAGAATCTGTTTTTCGCCGCGCGGTCGAAGGTATTGGACTCAACTGTATCTTCACCTATACCTCTGCCTTGCCGTTCAACGTTCTGACCAATATAGATCGCAACTTCGATACGAATTTCAACGACCGCCCGGTCGGAGTGGGACGAAACACCGGGCGCGGGTTTAATTTCGCATCGCTCGACCTGCGTTTGAGCAAGCGGTTTCGATTCGCAGAGCATTTTGGAATCGAAGCAATAGTCGAAAGTTTTAACACGCTCAACCGAACAAACTTTCAACTTCCGAACACGAACTTCGGGTCTGGCCTCACGCCGCTGCCAAGTTTCAGGCAGCCGACCGCCGCCGGTGACCCCCGACAGATTCAGTTCGGGCTGAGAGTTGATTTTTGAACGAGAGATAGCTGGGAGAGCAGGCGTTTCGTCTGCTCTCCCAGCAAAGAGGCTGATCTTATGATACGAGCAGCAGGGATAATACTTTCATTCTTTCTCTTCATCACCGCGTTTGCGCAGACTCACCAGCACGGGTCGCAGCCATCGGGCGACGGGAAGTTCAATCCTTCTATCGCGCCGGATGGGCGCGGCGGATTCTATCTCGCTTACATTCAGCGCGCGAATGGCGTCAGCGATGTGATGCTTCGCCATTGGGCGGAAGGCAAATCATTCGTTGATGCTGTGCGCGTCAACGACCGCGAAGGCGACGCGACTGTGCGGAATGAAAATCCGCCAAAAATCGCCGTGGCTCCCAACGGCGACGTGTACGTGTGCTGGGCCAATGAACGCGCTCGATGGAAAGGCAATATTCGATTCGCGCGCTCGACCGATGGCGGCAAATCTTTCTCGCCTTCGATCACGATCAACTCGGACGCCGAAGGAGAGCCGACCGGTCACGCTTTTCAATCCGTCGCAGTAGATAAAACGGGGCGCGTCTATGTCGCCTGGATTGATGAGCGAAACAAGAAGGCAGGAGATAGAGGCGCAGAGATATGGATGAGCCAATCAATTGACGGGGGCAAGACATTTTCAAGCGATCATAAAATCATTTCGGACGTGTGCGAATGTTGCCGGACTAACATCCAGATTGATTCCGCCGGAAGGCTGTTTCTGGCTTATCGAACGGTTCCAGCAAAAGGGCCGATGTATCGCGACATAGTAGTGGCGCGGTCTTCGGACGGCGGCAAAAGCTTCACGCCTGTGAAGGTAAGCGAAGACGGATGGGAGATCAACGCATGCCCTGTGACAGGGCCGGGGCTTTCGGTTGACAGTCGCGGGCAAATCGCGGTCGTCTGGTTTACTGGCGGAGACCGGCAAGGTCTTTATTATTCCGCCTCCACTAATCACGGAGCTTCGTACTCTCCGCGCAAGCTCCTCGAATCGAATCAGAATATGGGCAAACATGCGCAAGCAGTCGCCCTGTCCGATGGCCGTGTATTCGTCGCGTGGGATGAGAAGATGGAAAAGGTAAAGGTCGTCGGAGGGTTTCTGGATTTGCATAAAGGATTGCTTCAAAAGAGCCTGTCACGTGATGAAGCCTCGTACCCGGTGATTGCTTTCAACGGCAAAACAGTTGTGATCGCCGGGATGCAATCTGCGACGCAAGACATCTGGATGCAAGCCGCTCCTTAATAGTACCGCGCCTGCTTTAAAAACCTTTCCTCTTTCGCTCGTAGAGTTGCTAAAATTAGCATATTATTGCGAATGTGGCCGCGATGAGTGAACCAGGGATGTCTTGATGCACAAGCCCGTAGAGCGAACATTGGTAATATGGTTCATCGTCATATTGATAATACTGCTCGGCAACATGGCTTTGTCGTATCGCGCCACGCACATCATCATCGAGCACGAGCGACTGGTGACTCACACCTATAAGGTCATAGGCGAGCTCGATGCAACTCTCGCAAATCTCATAGACGCTGAAACAGGGCAACGCGGTTTTCTTATCACAGGCGTTGATAGCTACCTTGATCCGTATAATGAAGCAATCGCTACTATTGACGATCATCTGCAAAGTATTCGCGATCTGATCGTGGACAACCCAGGCCAGCAAAGATTACTCTCTACCCTCGAATTGAGTATCAATGAAAGGTTAAGCATAATTGACGAATCGCTCAGGCTGCGCAGGCAGGGAGGGTTCGAGGCCGCAAAGAACATAGTCCTCACCAATAAAGGGAGGGCTGCGATGGATGCGATACGCGATAGCATAGCAAAGATGAAGATTGAGGAAGACAGATTATTACAACAGCGCAATGATGAATCGAACGTAAGTGCTCGGCAAGCCGAATGGACGTTCTTCATCGCGGGTTTGCTGGCCGCGACAATGCTCGCCATTTTTTACTACCAGTTCAAACAAAACATCTCGGAACGCGCTAAAATTCTGGAGCACGAGCAGGCTGCGCGCGCTGATGCTGAAACAGCTTACAAAGCTGAACAGCAAGCGCGAAACGATGCCGAAAAAGCCAATCGCCTCAAGGATGAATTTCTCGCAACGGTCTCGCACGAACTCAGGACGCCGCTCAATGCCATACTCGGATGGTCACGCATGTTGCGCACAGGCAAGCTGGATGCTGAGAGCTCCGCTCGCGGGCTTGATGCAATTGATCGCAACGCAAGATCGCAGGCGCAACTGGTCGAAGACCTGCTCGATACTTCTCGCATTATTTCAGGCAAGCTGCGACTGGATGTTCGATCCGTTGACCTTGTAAAAGTAATCGAAGCGGCAATAGACGCTGTGCGCCCGGCGGCGGACGCAAAGGATATTCAAATCCGCAAAGTGCTCGACCCCAATGCGGGAGCTGTGTCGGGCGACCCCGAACGCCTGCAACAGGTCGCATGGAACCTGCTCTCCAACGCCATCAAATTCACATCCAAAGGCGGGCACGTCGAGATCAGACTTGAGCGCATCAACTCGCACGTTGAGCTTATCGTCAGCGACACCGGCAAAGGCATCAGCGCCGATTTCCTGCCTCACGTATTCGAGCTGTTTCGTCAGGCCGACTCTACAATTTCAAGAGAGCACGCAGGGCTGGGGCTGGGTCTTGCGATAACGCGAAGGATAGTCGAAATGCACGGCGGGACTATTCGCGCGGACAGTTCCGGCAACAATCAGGGAGCGATCTTTACAGTGATGATTCCGCTCAGGGGCATGCGTTCGCTGGAAGCCTCGTCGGGCGATGGCGCGGCGCGTGTGCATCCGACAGCCATGTATGATATGCAGTTTGAAAATTTGTTTTCGCTCGATGGTTTGCGGATACTCGTGGTTGACGATCAGTCTGACACGCTTGAAATGGTCAAGGCCGTGCTCACCGGATGTGGGGCCGAAGTGCAAACGGCTACATCTGTGAGCGAAGCATTTGAGGTCTTGCGAGCGTGGCGGCCCGACCTCTTAGTTTCAGACATCGGCATGCCGGGCGAAGACGGGTTTGATTTGATCGGCAAGCTCAGGGCGCTGAAACCGGAAGAAGGCGGAGCGATACCCGCAGTAGCATTGACGGCTTACGCGCGCGTCGAAGATCGTGTAAAAACACTTGCGGCAGGCTATCAGATGCACGTGCCTAAGCCGGTCGAGCCAGCGGAACTGGCGACTATCATAGCAAGCCTCGCCGGGAGAACCGGAAAAACTTTTACCGCATAATCTGCGCGCCTGTAGATTGAGATGAACGAATCACCCGTCATCGGCATTACGGTCAGCATAGACCATGGAAAGATCATCAGAAAAAATCACGACTACCTGTATGTGAAAAAGGCGTATTCGGAAGCTGTAAAAAAAGCAGGCGGGCAGCCCATACTGATTTCGCCCGACCTGACGGCAGAAGTCGCCGCCGAAATTTGCGACGCCATAATTATCTCAGGCGGAGACGACATTCCGCCCAGTCTCTATGGCGAGCCGGTTGAATCTGAAATCAATCAAGAGTCTGCGGAGCGCATCCATTGGGAGCGGCGCGTGCTCGACCTATTCGTTCAATCTGAAGGCCCGCTTCTTGGCGTGTGCTACGGGATGCAACTCATCAACGTGCATTTCGGAGGCAGTCTTTATCAAGACATTCACACAGGATTTGAGAATGCTTTAGATCATGGCGGACTGGGCAAAGCTACGTCTCACCGAGTGACAATCGCTGACGACTCGTGGTTATTCCCGCTGTTTGGCTCTCAGGCAACGGTCTGCTCGACTCACCATCAAGCCATCAAAAAGCTCGCGCCTCGATTCCGCACAGCCGCCGTATCTGAAGATGGGATAATCGAAGCCATCGAATGCGGAAACACGTGGGCAATCGAATGGCATCCCGAAGCCGATGCTACGGGCGATTTGATATATCGCCTTTTAGTGGAGCGAGCGAAACAGAGAAACAGCGCAAGACGCACAACGCTCAAGCAGTCATAACTGGTCTCTGTTGCTGCAACCGTTTGTTATATCGCTACAAGGTAAGTTGAATTTTTATGAAGCCGCCCGAAAACAGTAACAACGCGATGAGCAATAAACGAAACGCCTGCCAGAAACTAAGCGGATTCAGACCGAAGACTTCAGGAATGGTCATATTCCAGAGCCACTGAAAAATGGCTGCTATCAACATGACAAGGAAAAGTACAACAAGCACAATAATCACAATCGGCATAATATCCATACATTCACCTCGGCTTAATATTGTTCTCCTCTGATGGACGCTGATTCAATAATCTTGTACCGGATGCGGTTGCGCAAAAAAACGTTGTCGTGCAAAATCCTTTTCGATTATAAAGTGCCCGCCCGAAAAAGTATTCTTCAGGAGAGGCTTAAATGCAGGCACCCGCGAAAATAAAGCTAGAGTCAGATATATACATTCAGGAAATAGATACCAGACCGCGCTGGCATTTTGCAACGCGCATCGCGTTCCGGTTCGTCTTCGCATACTTTGTCTTGTATATCATTCCGTTTCCGATTGAATATCTACCTTTTACTACTACCCTTATCCAAAAATATACTGATCTCTGGCAGGCAATCGTGCCCTGGGTCGGCAAACATATTCTCCATTTGAGCTACGATATAACAGTCTTTACAAACGGCAGCGGCGACACGACCTATAACTATGTTCAGGTACTTTGCTTTTTGGCGCTTGCTACTTTAGCGACTGTGATCTGGTCAGTGCTCGACCGCAAGCGACCGAGCTACGAGCGACTTTATCAATGGCTGAAGTTATATGTACGCTTCTCGCTCGCAACTGCGATGATAAGTTACGGGGCTTACAAGATAATCCCCATCCAGATGCCCGCTCCGTTTTTCACGCGGCTCATCGAACCATACGGCGACTCTTCTCCGATGGGATTGCTCTGGACGTTCATCGGGGCTTCAAAAGGATTTGAAATCTTTACGGGTTGCGCAGAAATGCTGGGCGGCGTGCTGCTGATCTTCCCGCGCACGATGCTGCTGGGAGCTTTGGTCTGCCTCGTTGACACGACTGAGATATTCGTCCTCAACATGTGTTACGACGTGCCGGTTAAGCTTTACTCGTTCCACTTGCTGGTAATGAGTATTTTCCTGATAGCCCCGGAACTCAAACGGCTCGCAAATCTGTTTCTCTTCAACCGTCAGGTAGAAGCGGCT
>DATEKX010000076.1:0-2669 GCA_035277165.1 Blastocatellia bacterium
GCGCACTCGAACAATCTGTAAGCCAGTTCGGCGATTCAATAATCGTCGGGATAGACGCTCGCGGCAGGCAGGTGGCAACGCGCGGATGGACAGAGACAACAGAGGTAGATGCGCTCGCGTTTGCCAGTCAGGTCGTCTCGCTAGGCGTCGAGCGCATAATTTATACGGACATAGCGCGAGACGGACGACTTGCGGGGCCGAACTGTGAGATGACGCGAGAAGTAGCGCTCGCTTCAGGCGCGTGCGTAACGGCATCAGGCGGAGTCGCTTCGCTTGACGACATACAAAAGCTCTGCGCGCTCGAAGTTGACAGAGTGGATTCTGTGATCGTTGGCAAAGCGCTTTACGAAAAACGCTTCACCTTGAAAGAGGCTCTGGAAGTCGCTTCCAGCTCGAACCGGGATTTCTGAAATGCTGGCAAAGAGAATAATTCCTTGTCTCGATGTTGATCGAGGTCGCGTGGTCAAAGGCATTCGCTTCGTCGATCTGATTGATGCGGGCGACCCTGTAGAACAGGCGCGGCGCTATGATCGCGAGGGCGCGGATGAGCTTGTGTTTTTAGACATCACAGCGTCGAGCGACAGCCGCGACACAGTGCGCGATATGGCGCGGCAAGTGGCTGATTCGGTGTTCATCCCTTTCACAGTTGGCGGCGGCATCCGCACAATCGAAGACATGCGATTGATGCTGGCATCGGGCGCAGATAAAGTGTCTGTCAACACAGCCGCGATCAAACAGTCTTCGATCATCACTGAAGGCGCGCGCGCGTTCGGCTCGCAGGCCATAGTAGTCGCGATTGATGCAAGGCGCAGCGGGCAAGGCTGGGAAGTTTACACTCATGGCGGGCGCACGCCAACAGGCATTGACGCGGTCGAATGGGCAAGGCGTGCCGAAGAACTCGGAGCAGGCGAGATATTGCTGACGAGCATGGATTCAGACGGCACGCGCGACGGATATGACATTGCTCTGACACGCGCAGTGGCGGAAGCGGTCTCGATTCCCGTGATTGCATCGGGCGGCGCGGGAACGCTCGATCATCTCGCAGAAGCATTGAGCGATGGGAAAGCTTCAGCCGTGCTCGCCGCTTCAATTTTTCACTTCGGCGAGTTCACTATTGGACAAGCGAAACAGTTTCTTCGAGAGCGCGGCCTGCCGATGAGATGAAACAAATATCGGTTCGACGCTCGATAATTACTTATGACCGATTCATTGATAGATAATGTGAAATATGACGAGCGCGGGATTGTGCCTGCGATTGTGCAGGACGCAGCTACGGGCGAAGTGTTGATGCTTGCTTACATGAACGCCGAATCATTGGCAAAGACCATCGAGACAGGCGAGACGTGGTTCTGGAGTCGTTCGCGGCGCGCGCTCTGGCATAAGGGCGAGACTTCCGGCAACACGCAGCGTATCGTTTCAATTTCGATTGATTGCGATGGCGACACCATCCTTGTTCGCGTTACACCCAACGGCCCTGCCTGTCATACAGGCGAGCGCACCTGTTTCTTCCGCTCGCTTTGACTTGTCAAATCAACTACCTGTTCTAATTCGATAGAGGTCGGCAGTCGCAACCTGAACGCCGAGCATCTTGAGATAAGAAAATAACTGATGCTTATGATTGATGAGATGCTCCAGGTTTCCCAGCAGGATTGTCAGTACTGCTTCACCTTCGTTAGCGAAGACAGTCGGAAGCCGACGTGACAGGTCATGGTCGGTTAAATTCGCAAAGCCTTCTCTGATGTAAACAAGGTACTGTTGCATTCTTTCGCGCGCCTCTTCGACGCCGCAGCAATGATTCACTTTCATCTCGCGCAAACGCGCGAAGTGAGCGAGGCGCTGCGGGTCTATCGCGTAGAGCGCAGCACAGAATCCCGCGAGGCATTCGAGCAGATGGCCGAGCAAATCGCATACGCGAAATGATTCAGGCACGGGCTGCCATTCGAGCTTGTCCATTGGAACGAGCGCAATCAGGTGATCTGCGCGCTCGATCTGCTCTTCGAGTTTTGCGAGTATCAGCAGGGAAAGATTGTTGGAATCGTTCACCAGGGCTTGCCTAATATTCGATCTATGAATTTGCCGGGCAGAGAAATGATGGTATCGCCTATGGGAAGGTCGCCTTTAAAAGCAGTTTTGACTTTGTGATTGAACATCGCAAACAAAGGCACTGTGAACTGGGTTTCAAGTTCGTAGCTCAGATTCAATCCGTCCGTGATCGCGCTCAACGTGACCGCAGGCAACGCCGCCAGATTTACTGTGACAGGCAGTTCAACGATGACGGTCGAATTGGCTGGCACTTTGATCTCTTGGTTATGCTTTCCTTCGGCAGCCGGTTGCCCGTTCAATTTGAGTTGGTAGCTCGCGTCCTTGATTTTGAAAGCCGAGCCGGGGTTTTGTATTTCGATAGCGACAGTAGTTTCGGCGGTTTGATCGGCCAGAGCTATCCGCTTCACTGCGATGCTTTTCAGCTTGACGGTCGGTTTTTTGTCTTCTGCGGCACGAACGATTCCTGCGCATACGAAGACGATTAAAAACGCGATAGCTGTCCGAGTTGATTTCAGCATAACGAAATTCTTGAGCGTTTATGAACTTGCTCCTGGCGACGAGATTATAACAGAATCCCGCAAAGATAATCATTGATATAAAGGTTAAGAGCGAGTATTGAAATAACC
>DATEKX010000077.1:0-5156 GCA_035277165.1 Blastocatellia bacterium
CTGCGCTGATCAAGGCGCTCAAGGACCAGAGTGAACATGTCCGCATCAGAGCGGCGTTCGCATTAGGGCAGATGGGGCCGAAAGCGAAGCAAGCCATCCCTGCTTTGACTGAAAGACTCAATGATGAGACTCGTCTTGTTCGCGAATATGCGGCCTTTGCTATAGAGCGCTTAAAGTCGGTTTGATAGATGTTATTGTGATAACGTAATGAACATATCCTAGCCACACCATTTCTTAAACAAAGATTCGTAAAAAAGCGAATATTACACGTGGCTTCGCTGATCTCAATCGTTAGATACTTAAACTCAACTTTTCTTCACGATTCCATCCGCGCTTGACGCTCATTCTCTCTCGCGTATAATCAATCGTTTAGTCAGGTCAAGCCTCCTCGCTCATGATGTAATGAAAGACTTTCGCATACTGCTCAAGAACGTCAGGCCATACGCGGGGCTGTTTGCGCTCGCTTTTTTTCTCATGACGCTTGTCGGCGTGTTTGAAGCCGGTCGCACGGCATTGCTCAAATCCATCATTGATATTCTCTCCGGCAGCGCGCAGCCCGGTAGCGCAGGGCTTGCCTCCAGCATAGACGTGAGCCGTTACCTGCCTACAGGCTTCAATCCTTTGCCGCTCATCGCAGCCCTGCTCGTAATGTTCACTTTGATTCGCGGCGCATCCGAATACTTTTCGAGCGTCTTGATGTGGCGCATAGGCGTTGGCGCTGTGGTTGACCTTCGCCAGCGGCTTTACGATCATGTGCTTCAACAATCGAGCGAGTTCTTTACAGAACATCCGACTAACAAACTCACTGCTCATATAATCAGCGACGCAGAGAAAGTGCAGGTCGCTGTATCAACTCTGCTCGCCGACCTGTTGCGCGAAGCGCTTACGTTTCTCGCGCTGTTCACGCTCGTCTTCATCTTGAACTGGCGGCTGACACTGGCCGTGCTCGTGATCGGCCCGTTCATCTACTGGCTCACGATGAAGTTCGGCAGAAAGCTCAGAAGCATCGCGCATTCGACTCAGGAAGGAACCGAAGACGTGCTCGATATGGCGCAAGAGACGATTTCCGGCCATCGCATAGTCAAAGCGTTCGGCATGGAAGAATTCGAGCAGCACCGCTTTCGTCAGTCTCTCCTGCATCTGGCGCGGACGCAGGTGCGCGCAGCGCGAGTCGTTTATCTTTCCTCTCCGATACTGGAACTCGTCGGAGTTCTGGTTGCCGCAGCCTTCCTGCTGTACGCTCAACGACTGACAGCCGCAGGCCAGATGACGATTGGAACTTTCGCGGCCTACATCGTAGCCATGCTTCAGATGTATGACCCGTTGAGAAAACTATCGCGCATACAGAACTACTTTCAGCAATCATTCGCGGCGACGGCTCGCATTCAAACATTGCTCGATACTCACACAGAGAAGAGCGATCTGCCCGGCGCTGTTGATCTGGCTCCGCTCAGTGATCGCATAAAATTCCGCGATGTTTCATTCAAGTATCAGGATTCTACTGACTGGACTGTAAGCAACGTCAACATAGAAGTGCAGCGCGGAGAAGTCGTAGCGCTAGTCGGTCTGTCGGGCGCAGGCAAGACCACGCTCACAAATCTGCTGATGAGGTTTTATGATCCGACCGAAGGCGAAATTCTGATTGACGGCACTAACACTCGCGCCGCAAAGCTTGCGAGCCTGCGCTCTCAGATCGCGCTCGTCACTCAGGAAGTGATACTTTTCAACGATTCGATTATCAACAACATCGCGTATGGCAGGCCGGATTTTGACCGCGAGCGCATCGAGTCGGCGGCTCGCGCTGCCTACGCGCACGACTTTATAATCGAGCGCGGCGGGTATGATACTCTGATCGGCGAACGCGGCGTGAAGCTTTCGGGCGGCGAACGCCAGCGACTTGCAATTGCGCGCGCGCTATTGAAGGACGCGCCGATTTTGGTGCTTGATGAAGCGACTTCTGCTCTCGATACACAATCTGAGCGACTCGTTCAACGCGCGCTCTCGAATCTGATGCAGGGCCGAACAACTATTGTGATAGCGCATCGGTTGACTACTGTGCACAGGGCGGACAAGATCGTTGTCATCGACCGTGGGCGCGTAGCTGACACAGGCGCGCACGATGAATTGATGTCGCGCGGAGGAATTTACCGCGACCTATACGAACTGCAGTTTACGGATGAACTGGTCACAGAGGATGAAGGAAGGGTAGTCAGCAGTCAGTAAAAGGGCTATGAGTTTATGATCAAAAGCATGACAGGATTTGGACAGGGAAGCGCCGAAGGCACTAATTTCAAAGTGCGTATTGATATTCGCTCAGTCAACAATCGGTTTCTCGACATACACACGCGGATGCCGCAGGAATTAGCAAGTCTCGAATTGACCGTGAAGAAACAAGTGCAGGCGGCATTGCATCGCGGGCGAATTGATCTGACCGTTACGGTCGAGCAGATGAAGCAGGCGACGTTTGAGATCAATCGCCCGTTAGTGGCTGGCTACCTTGCAGCAATCGAAGAACTCAAACAGGAATTCGGACTCGAAGGCGAAATATCTCTCGAACTCATCGCGAAGCTGCCAGGTGCGATGCAGGTGTCACAGGATTCAGGCCGACTCGATGAAGCTCTGGTCGCGGCGGTCGTTGCTGCGGTCTCGCAAGCTCTGGTCGCGCTGACCGAGATGCGCTTGATCGAAGGGCAGGAGCTAGGAGTTGAGATTAACTCGCGGCTCGATAATATCGAGAAACAATTGCCGAGCATCGAGACGGAAGCTGCGCGATTGCCCGGCATCTATCGCGAGAAACTGACAAAGCGGCTTGAAGATTTACAGGGAGCAGTGCAAGTGGACGAAGCGCGCATGGCGCAGGAAGCCATTATGCTTGCCGACCGATCTGACATAAGCGAAGAGATTGTTCGGCTCAAGAGCCACATCTCTCAAATGCGTGACGTGGTTCGCTCGGATGAAGAAGTAGGCAAGCGGCTCGATTTCATTCTTCAGGAAATGAATCGCGAGGCCAATACTATCTTGTCGAAATCGAGCGACATTTCAATCAGCGACGCCGCCATCGTTATCAAGACCGAAGTCGAGAAAATGAGGGAGCAGGGGCAGAATGTCGAATGAGGCTCGTACTGCGGAGCGCGGCAACCTGATCGTGGTTTCGGCTCCGTCGGGCGCGGGGAAATCTTCGCTCGTCAACCGCGCGTTAACGCAGATCAGAAGATTGCGTTATTCGATCTCTTACACAACGCGCGCGCCTCGCGGTTCAGAGCGCGACGGGATGGATTACTACTTCGTCACGGATGAAGTCTTTCGAGCGATGCGGGAGCGCGGCGAGTTCATAGAATCTGCCGAAGTGCATGGTTATTTTTACGGTACGCATAAAGCTACTATCGAACATATGCTGGCCGAAGGCTATGATGTGATACTCGACATCGATGTGCAGGGGGCCAAGCAGATCAGCGACCAGATGCCACATGCGATTACCGTTTTTGTGCTGCCGCCTTCGCGAAAGGTGCTTGAAACGAGGCTCAGGAAACGCAACCTCAACGCACCCGAAGACCTTGAACGAAGACTTCGCAACGCGGCTGCCGAGGTGAAGCTTTACGAAAAATTCAAGTACGTGATTATCAATGATGATCGTGATCGCGCATTTGCGTCGCTGAAGGCTATAATAAGCGCGGAGCGCCGCCGCCCCGACAGGCAAAAGAATCGCGTGCAATCAATATTAGATACTTTTGAAGGAGAAGGACTACATGGCTGATACAAACAAAGACGAATGGACTACGGAAATAGACAGCAAATACAGGCTGGTGCTGCTGGCCGCGCGTCGCAGCAAGCAACTTCAAAAAGGCGCAAAGCCGCGCCTTCAAAGCGCCGCGAAGAAACACACTCGCATCGCTTTGGAAGAAGTGCAACGCGGCATGATTCAGTATCAACAAGTCGTTAAGCCTACGATTCCTGAAGAGTAAATTAATCTCTGGGGTTGAAATGAAAGTCGGTCTGGGAGTTACTGGCTGCATCGCTGCGTACAAAGCGGTTGAGGTCTTGCGCGGGCTTCAAAAGCGCGGTGTGTCCGTTCAAGTGGTAATGACCCGCCACGCGGCTCAATTTGTCGGGCCTCTGACGTTTCAGTCCATTTCAGGGCAGCCGGTCATTACAGATATGTTCGCGCCGACCGATGACCCTGAGATCAAACACATTCAGATAGCTCAAGCGATTGATCTGCTGCTGGTCGCGCCCGCGACTGCAAACACGCTCGCGAAGTTTGCGAACGGAATCGCAGATGACTTTCTCTCGACCCTCTACATCTCGACGACCGCGCCGGTTCTTGTCGCGCCCGCGATGAATGTTGAGATGTGGGCGCACCCCGCGACGCAGGAAAATGTCCGAAGGCTGCGCGAACGCGGCGTCCGCTTCGTCGATCCTGGCGAAGGCTATCTCGCCTGTCGCACTGTCGGCGCGGGCAGGCTTGCCGAGCCTGCTGAAATTGTCGAACGAGCCTGGGAAATCTTACAACAGGGGCCGGTGAAAGATTCCGAATCACAATCCCTCGCGCACGCTTCAGACCTTGCAGGCGAACACGTGTTGATAACATCCGGGCCGACGTATGAAGCGATTGACCCTGTGCGCGGGATAACGAATCGCTCGTCGGGCAAGATGGGCTACGCGGTTGCGGAAGCTGCGCTTGCGCGCGGGGCCGAAGTGACGCTTGTTTCAGGCCCGGTCGCCATTTCGCCGCCCGCAGGAGCGCGCACGATCAATGTCAAATCTGCAGGAGAAATGTACGAAGCTGTGATGGCGAACCTTGAAGCCGCGACGATTGTTGTGATGGCTGCCGCTGTGGCCGATTATCGCCCCGCTCGGCAAGCCGACCAGAAGATTAAGAAAAACGGCGGCGCGTTCGTGCTCGAACTTGAGCAGACGGAAGACATACTGGCCGCCACTGGCCGAAGCAAAGGCTCGCGCGTAGTTGTGGGCTTCGCGGCTGAAACCGAAAACGTCATCGCTAATGCGACGAAGAAACTTCAAAACAAGAATGCTGATTTGATTGTAGCCAACGATGTTTCGGCGGCTGATTCAGGCTTCGATGTTGAAACCAACAGGGTCACTCTCATCTCAACGGATGATGCGATTGAAATGCCGCTGCTCACAAAGCGAGAGAC
>DATEKX010000078.1:0-7334 GCA_035277165.1 Blastocatellia bacterium
GACGGCGGCACGCTCGTCTTCGTTGAAGTGAAGACGCGCACATCGGATGATTTCGTAGCAGTAGAGCGGGCCGTTGACCTGAGGAAGCAGCGACAGATTGCCCGCGCCGCGCACCGCTATCGCCAGTTGATGAAGGTGACAGGCGAGCCGCACCGCTACGACGTGGTGACGGTCGTGCCAACCGAAGATGGCAACCGCATCGAAGTGCTGCGCGGTTATTTTGATGACGGCGTGTTTCAACGAGGCAGGTACTTCAATAATCAGTAGACGGACTTGATAGCTTTTGCCTTTTTGCGGTCTCTGCTAAGATTAAATCAGGCATGTGCTTCGAAAGCTCCAGCCCGGCTATGTCCTTGGGGCGTGCCATTCAGTTTGATTCGGAGGAAGTATGAAGAAGTTTGCGCTCATCCGGGCAGCGGCCCTTGCAGTTCTTCTAGCTGCGCTGCTCGTCGCCTCTGTTGTCCCTGATTCTATTGTCGCAGCGCAGAGCGGGCGACAACCGCCGACGAAGAAAGTCGAAAAGAAGACCGAAGAGCAAAAGGAAAAACAACAGAACGAACCAGTTCTGCCGGAACCGCAAGAGCCTGTTCCGCCTATGCCTAAAACCTCGAAAGACGATCAGGTCATAAAGCTCTCGGCTCAGGTCGTCAACGTTGATGTCACGGTTATAGAAAAGAAGACTGGGCGGTTGATCTCTAACCTTACGAAAAAGAATTTCACTGTTTATGAAGACGGCGTCAAGCAAGAAGTAACTAATTTTCTGAGCGGCGAAGGGCCGATGACCGCCGTGTTATTAATTGAAAACAATTTCCGTAACCGCCGCTGGCAAGGCTATTTCAACCCATCTTTCGCTCAAGAGGTGTTTCAATCAGCCGCATCCTTTGTGCAAGGTTTCGTTAAGAAAGACGATCAAATCGCGATAGTCACATACAGCATGAGGCCGAAGGTGATACAGGACTTCACAGGCGACAGCAGGCGATTGTATCAGGCCGTGCTTGCGGCTTACCGGGACACGTTGAACTTCAGCGAAGCGAATATCTACGACGCGCTCTCATTCGTGCTGCTGGGAGGCAAAGCCATACAGCTTTATGACGAAGAGCACGGCGAGAGCGAGTACGGCGGCGTGTCAGAAGTTGAAGGCCACACGGCGATCATATTAATAACGCTTGGAATAGATACCTTCAGTCGCATCACCTATGACAAGGCATTGAAGATAGTCGCGCGCTCTGGCGTGCCGATCTTCAGCGTTCACGTAGGCAACCTGTTTTATAAAAAGTACGGCGACAACTTGCCGCCTGAAAGCAGACTCGAATACGAGCAATCAAAGAATGCGCTGAAAACTTTCGCCAATTACACAGGCGGGATGTACTTTCCTATGACATTCGAGAGCGAAATACCCGGTATCATGCAAAGCATTCAAGCGATGTTGCGCAACCAGTACAGCGTCGGCTACGCGCCATCCAACACACGGCGCGAAGGCAAAGATCGCAAGATCAAAGTCGAAGTGGACATTGACGGCGACGGCGTATCGGACAACAAACAGCTTGATCTGCGATTCCGCGAGCGTTATGCAGAGCCGGACGACAGACCGGGCAAGAAATAGCAAGTCGTCGGTTGCCGGTTGTTGAGACTGTTTTACCAACCGGCAACTGACATTTGACAGCCAACGATGACAGACCAGTTCGAGTTAGATTTTGACTCGCCCGCAGTTCAGGATTCAAATCTTGATTCCGTGTTTGAAGAGGCGCTCCGCGCCGTCGTAAAGAAGGAGCCCCGACCGCCGGTTGAAGCTCGCTTCTATCCTTACGCGGGACTCTCATCCACAATCCGATTGCGCAAAGGGCGCGTCTACGCTCGCGTTTCAGATGTGTTGCGTCACTCGCCGCGCGAAGTGCTCTACGCGCTTGCCTGCATACTTGTAGCGAAACTTTACCGCCTGAAAGCTTCAAAAGAGCACGAGCGCCTGTATCGCGAGCATGCGCTCGACCCTTCCGTGCTTGATCGGTCAGAGTCTATGCGAAGACGGCGCGGCTACAAACTGACGACTTCGCCGCGCGGCAAAGTGTACGACCTTGACGAGATGTTCTCAGACTTGAATGCGCACTATTTTCGTGGCGAGCTAGATCGCCCCGTGCTGTCCTGGAGCGTGCGCCAGACGCGCCGTGTGTTGGGACATCACGATCACGTTCACGCCACTATCATCATCAGTCGCACGCTCGATAGCGCGCGCATACCGCGCTTTGTCGTCGAATACGTGCTCTATCACGAAATGCTGCATGTGAAGCACCCGCCGCGCCGCGAACAAGGGCGCACGCTTTATCACAGCCGCCAGTTTCGTGATGACGAGCAACGCTTCGAGCGTTTCGATGAAGCGCTGAAATGGCTGGAAAAAATAGCCTTACCCGCGCGCCGCAAGGCTCGACGGCGACGAGCCTGAAAGTTGGGAACAAAATATGCAAACGCACGTTTAAGTAAGTGAGCGGAAGATCCTGAGAAGGTTGATTTAGGATGTGCTAGAGACTTCTTCCACTGGATTAGGACCCATGCTCAGAACAGAATATCCTTCTCCTTGGGACGGGGCACTTTGCGAAGAGTGCCCCGTTTTCTTTTTTTAATAATCCAAAAAAAATCACGAGCCACGATTATTTTGAAACCGAAATGTGCTCGTCGCGTTATTAGCAGTGTGAGTGAATAATGGCAGCGGACTGCGGCAAATCTTAATGCGCCTGATAGTCGCAGCCCTGCTTGCTATACTAAGCGTTGTCGCTTGGGGTGAATCCTCCTCCATTACTCACCGGGCGCTGTAGTCGGAAAGTAGTTTCCTCCTTTGAGGCCGACGCAGCGCCTGCTCTTTTCTATGCAATCTTCTTGTGGAATTGAACGGCGCTCAACACCAGCAACACAACTCCCATCAATGCCAGCGTAACGACTTCGGGCAGAAGATCCATAAAAGTCGCGCCGCGCAGCACTATGCCGCGAATGATCTCCATGAAATGAGTCGCGGGCACCATAAACCCTAAAGCGCGCATGATGACCGGCATCGAGTCGAGCGGGAACATGAAGCCCGATAACAACACCGAAGGCAGCATAATGAGCCACGCCAGTTGCAACGCCTGCATCTGGTTTTGAGCCTTGGTCGAAATCAACAGCCCAATTGCCAGCGCCGTAAACAGAAAGATCAGCGATAAGCCAAGCAACAGCGTAACGGAGCCGTTTATCGGCACATCGAACACCAATCGCATCACGACCAGCACCGTGCACGTTTCAAAAAATCCTATCAACCCATACGGCACAAGCTTGCCCATCATAAGCCCGAAAGGTCGTATCGGCGTAACCAATAACTGTTCAAGCGTTCCGCGCTCGCGTTCGCGCACGATTGAAAACGCCGTCAGCATCGTAGTGATTATCTGAAGTATCACGACAACCAGTCCCGGCACCATGAAATTTGCCGATTTCGAATCGGGGTTGAATAACATCTTCGGACGAATTTCAATCGGAAGCCCCGACAAGTCGAGATTGCTTGTGAGTTTTTCAAGCGATTGAGTGAGACCTACGGATGTTGCCACCTGAAGGCTCTGTGTGGCGATGCTCGAATCAGAGCCGTCTATCAACACAAGCACTGTGGCCTGGCGATTACTCAGCAGGCGGTCTGAGTAGTCGGGCGGAATCTTTATGCCGACTTTCACGCGGCCCGCAACGATGGCATTATTCAACGCTTCGTCAGAGCCGACATATTCGACAACGTGCAAATAATCCGTGTTCTCGAACGCCGCCAGAAGCTCGCGCGACTCGCGCCCCACATCAAGGTTGTAGACGACTGTCTTGATGTTTCGCACGTCCGTGTTGATCGCATAGCCGAAGACAGTCAATTGAAACATTGGCACGATCAGCATCAGCACGAGCGTTACCGGATCGCGGCTGATCTGAATTATCTCTTTATAGAAGATTGAACCGAATCCTTTAAACATAATTGTTGCCAGTTTGAACCTTCAGATCACCTGCTTATTGCCATTGCTTGCGTAGCGCTTCGTCAGCGTTACGAAAACGTCTTCGAGCGACGGGCGCGCAAGCGTCACCTCCGCATCCGTGATGCCTATACGCGCGAGCGTTTCCTTCAATCTTTCAACGGGTTCATTTATGTCCATCAGCAAGTGAATTGACTGGCCGAATATAGTTGCGTTGTGCACGTAATCTGCGCGCTTCAACTCTGCGAGCGCGACCGTCGTATTAGGGCAAGTCACTTCAACCCACTTCGCATCCTCTGGCGTCACATCCGGCAGTCTCTTAAGCTCGTCGGGCGCTCCATAAGTAATCAGCCGTGAGTTGAAGATATAACCGACGCGGGCGCATCGCTCTGCCTCGTCCATGTAGTGCGTAGTCACGAACAACGTTATGCCCTGGCCTGAGAGTTGAAAGAAGAGATCCCACAATTCGCGCCGCGCAACCGGGTCTATACCTGCCGTAGGCTCATCGAGAAAGATTATCTTCGGCTCATGCACGAGCGCGCACGCAAGCGCCAATCGCTGCTTCCATCCCCCTGACAGCGCGCCCGCTCGGCGCTCAACGTAATCGTTGATATGAGTCAAATCAATCACGGCATTGCGTCGTCGCTTTAATTGCTCGCCTTTCAACCCGTAGACGTGCGCGTAAAAGTTTATGTTCTCCCAGACTGTGAGGTCTTGATAGAGGCTGAATTGCTGAGACATATAACCGATGCTCTGACGAATCCGGTCGGTCTGCTTGAGTATGTCGAAGCCCGCAACGCGAGCAGTTCCAGCAGTCGGCGTAATCAACCCGCAGAGCATTCGTATGATCGTAGATTTGCCTGAGCCGTTCGGCCCTAGAAATCCAAATATCTCTCCGTTCTCTACGGACAAACTGACGCCGTCAACGGCAGTAAAGTTGCCGAACTTCTTCGTCAGTCCTTCTATTTCTATCGCAGCATTCATTTCGAATATCAAATTTAAGATTTCAAATCTGAAATCCTGTTATTTCATAATGCTCACATCGGCGGCCATGCCTGCGCGCAGCCTGTGCGTGCTGTTGTCTACTCTGACGCGCACTGCGAAGACCTGATGCGTGCGCTCGTCGCGCGTCTGCACATTGCGAGGCGTGAACTCGCCGCGACTCGATATATGCTCAATCGTCCCTTTGAAACTCTCGCCCTTGAACGTGTCAACATTGACCGAGACTTCTTTGCTCAACTGCACATGGCCCAGTTCAGGTTCGGGCACGTACACGCGCACCCACAGTCGGTTGATTTCGACGAGCGTGGCAACGGGCGAGTTAGGATTAATCAAATCGCCCGGTCGCAATTGAAAAACTTCTACGAATGCATCGGCGGGCGATTTCACTTCCAGTTCGCCTCGCTGTGTTTCAATCTGTTGAAACGCAGCGCGTGCTCTTTCCAGTTGCGCGCGCGCCGCTTCAATATCTTCCTTGCGCGAGCCGCGTTGCACTAGCTGGAGATTAGCCGCAGCCTCGCGATATTCGCGCTCGGCGCGCTGTATTTCTTCGTTTCTGGTTCCTGCCAGCAACAGGTTCAATTTTTGACGCGCCGATTCGCGCAGCCCGCCCGCTCGATCAAACACAGCCTTCGCGTTATCGTAATCTTGCCGCGACTGCACTCCCTCGCGCGTTAATCGCTCGACACGCGCGAGCGTCGCGCGCGCAACTTCGTAATCTGCGTTGGCCGCTTCAAGGTCTGCGCGCGCTGCGTCAATCTCCTGTTTGCGCGGGCCATTGCGCGCAAGCTCAAGGTTACTCAACGCAGCCTCGGCCCGCGCTTTCGCCTGAGCGATTTCTTCGGGGCGTGAACCGTTCCTGATCTTTTCAAAATTCGCTTCGGCCTCAGCGACCGCAGCGACGGCGTCCGCGCGTCGCGCATCGAGATCGTAGCTCTCAAAGCGAATGAGCGGCTCGTCCTTTTTTACCTCCTGGCCTTCTTTTACAAGCACGGCGCTGATGCGGCCTGCGACCTTCGAGCCGATGTGTATTTCGTCGGCCTCGATTGTGCCTGAAAGCACAAGGCGGTCGGTCGCTGCGCGGCTGCTAAGATATTTCCACGCTGCGGCTGCCCCAACCAATGCAATGACTATCGCGCTGATAAAGAGTGTTTTTCGAAACCTGCTTTTCATTCCAGCCTCATTTGCGCTTGTTGGCTCTCCGTCTATTCTTTGAACTGGCAGTTTTCTCACCGGCGACGCTTGCGCCGTTCAGGAAAAGATCAATCGTGTGATTCGATATTCGCTTGATGAATCGTTCGTCATACTGAATATTGCCAAGACCGAATGAGATGAACGGTCTCATGAACTGAAATACAAGAATCATTCCCATCAGGCTTATCGGCGCGAGATCAATATCTATCTTTCGCATCTCGCCGTGGCGAACGCCCTCTGACATCGCCTCGCGCAGCAGGCCGTAATTTGCTGGCGCGTATTTCTGTATGAGCTTCATAAAGTGCTGCCCGCCGGAAAGCATCTCGCGCGAAAGTATCCGGGCCAGATTTGGATGGCTCAATATATACTCGGCGTATGCGCTGACGAAGCTCGTCAGCCGTTCTTTGATGGAAGCATCGCTGTCGGTCGCGCCAGCAATGAGAGAACGAACTGTGGACGCCGCGTTTTCAATCACGGCATCATACAACCCATCTTTGTTGCCGAAATAGTAATGAATCATCGCGCCGTTTACGCCTGCTTCGGACGCTATTTCGCGTATTGCAACGCCTGTCAGCCCGTGTTCGGCGAACAGCCTTTCAGCCGCCGCCAGTATCTTTGCTCTCGCTTCCGGGTCTTCTGTCTTTGGCCTCGCCATAACCGCTCTTGAATTAATTAAACGCTTGATTAAATAATAATGTTCAACCAATCTACAGTCAATGCGAAGGATGGATTATTGGTTTTTGTAGCTTTTCAGATTGTTTACTAAACAGTTTCACATCTTTTACTAAACATTATCAGATTGTTTACTAAACGCCATTATCACATCTTTTACTAAATAGCGTTTAAAATGTGGCTCTGAAGAGCTTTATTGAATGGTGTTTTGCGGCACTTTTGCGAGGGATTATATTCATTCTTTCACTAATTCTGGGTACTCAAATTCAATTGCAACTTTGGTTGCGAACTCGGCGAGTAATTCAGGTAACGCGACGCATAAGTCCTTACTATCTTCAGGAAAGAATTGGTATGAAGTTTCCCACGCCTGCGCTATTCTCGCGCACCTTTCTTCAATTTCCGGCGTGTTCTTCCAGACACCCAGCCAATGTGTAGTCCCGTCGAACTCCCCCCAATCTAGTGATAAGCCTGTGGCATCTTCGAGTGCTTGTATTACGCAGTCGG
>DATEKX010000079.1:0-7588 GCA_035277165.1 Blastocatellia bacterium
ACAGGCACGCCGTTTTTGCGAAGTCCCATGTAAAGCTCTTGCGCCTGACTCGGCGGCACTCGCGTGTCTGCTCCGCCGTGCATTATCAACGTAGGCGTCTTCGCTTGCTTGATAAACGTCATCGCAGACGCGCGCTGGTAAGCCTGAAGATCATTCCAGGGTTCGCCTCCGAAGTAAGCTTCGAGCACGCTCTGCAAATCGTTCGTCGAGTACATCGAAAACATATTCGTCAGCCCAGCGCCGACCATCACAGCCTTGAAGCGATTCGTCTGCGTCAGCGTCCACGCCGTCATGTATCCGCCATAACTCCAGCCGGATTGACCCAGACGATCAGGGTCGGCTATTCCTTTGGCTACGAGGTTGTCTAATCCTGTTTGAATGTCTTGATAGTCGCCGCCGCCCCAGTCTCTAATGTTCGCGAAAAGAAACTTCTCACCGTAACCGGACGAGCCGCGCACGTTGGGATAAAAGACGACCCAACCGCGTCCCGCCCACACGTGGCCGAAGTTGCCCCATGAACCCGGAAAGCTCTGCGTCCAAACTCCCGAAGGGCCGCCGTGAATCATCGCGATTGTCGGATAACGTTTGCCTTGCTGGTAGCCGACCGGATAGATGACAACGCCTTCGATCTCCATGCCGTCTTTGCTCTTCCAGCGGACGACTTCGCTCGTGCCGAGTGAAAGCTCATCAAGTTGCGGGTTGTGATTCGTCAGCTTCACTCCATCGTGCATGTCCGGGAGTTTGGCTACGCAAACATCATCGGGGTGCTGAACATCCGAGCGCGTGAATGCGACGACCGAATTATCACGCGACAAGGTAGCCTGTCCCATGACGCCTGCGACATTTGACAACTGTTTCGGCACACCGCCAGCGGCGGAGACTGAAAACAACTGAGACGATGTGAGAACGCTCGATGTGAAAAAGATCGTTCGCCCATCCTGCGACCATTTTGGCGCGCCGGGTTGATACATAAACGACGCGGTAATCATGTGCGGCGTTCCGCCTTCTGACGCAATAACGGTCAAGGCCGATTGGCCAATCACGCCGAGCTTTGACAGCCGAGTGAGGTAAGCTATCTGGCGACCGTCGGGCGACCATCGAGGCGAATTGTCCGGCCCGCTGTTATCGACTAGCTTTCGTTGTTTGCCCGATTCGATATCGACTATCAAGATATCGGATAAACTGCCGTCGTCGGCTTTAGGTGTGGGAACGGATGTGTAAGCCAGCGAGCGACCATCGGGCGACCACTGCGGGTCGGCGGCAACGTAGTCGCTTTTGACCACCTCGCTGGCTTTTTTCGTTTTAACGTCAATGACCCAGATGCGAGAGAACTTGTAGTTTTTATCAAAGACCTGCGGGTCATCCTTTTCTTTCTGCTTCTTCTCTTCATCGGGAGTCGGTTCCTGCTGCGCGACGTAAGCGAGGCGCGAGTTATCGGGCGACCACGCGAATGATTGAACGCCGGATTTCGAGTCGGTCAGCTTTTCAGCTTCGCCGCCCGTAGGCGAGATCAAAAAGACTTGCGGCTTCTCTTCACGCGCGGAGATGAAAGCTATGCGGCGGCCATCGGGCGACCATCGCGGCTGGTTGTCGTTCTTCTTGCTGGTCGTGAGCCGGATAGGCTCGCCGCCTGCTGTCGAGACGAGCCACACATCTGCGTCCGCAGCATTTTCTTTCATGTCGGTCGAAGTCACGACGTAGGCAACCCACTTGCCATCGGGCGACACCTGCGCGTCAGAAACAGACTTGAGCGCCATCATGTCGTCGAACGTCATCGCGCGTTTCAATCCAGCCTGCGCGGTTGCCAAGCAGAGCAGAAACGAAAGCGCAAAAAGATAGATTGTGCGTTTCATAATTTTCTCCTTGCAATAAGAGTTTGAATATCAGCGAGTCAGCCTGAGAAGAAGGATTACAGCACTTTGAGCAAAGGCCGTCAATCACGCGCTTGACCTCGGCGCGCGAAAACTCATATCCTGCCTTTGCCTGTCAAAAACTTTTTCCATCACTTCACTGGAGACGAACGATGAAACAAAGATTAGTTATTGCCATCAATCTTGTTTTTATACTTGCGCTGCTGGCTCCGGCTCTGCGTGCTCAAAGGTCTATGGCTTCGACTGCCCGGTCGCGCGAACAGCAAATCGCGCAGTCAGCCGAAGCTTTGCGCGCCAAACTGATCGAGCAGCGGCGCGATTTCCACATGCATCCCGAGCTGTCGAACCGCGAAGAACGCACATCGCGCGTCGTTGCCGCAGCGTTGCGCGCGCTCGGACTCGAAGACGTGAAGACAAACGTAGGCCGACACGGAGTGACTGCGCTGCTTCGAGGCGCAAAGCCCGGTCCTGTCATCGCCGTGCGCGCGGATATGGATGCGCTGCCGATTCAGGAAAATATTGATGTGCCTTACAAATCGCAAAACGCGGGAGTCAAACACGCCTGCGGCCACGATGTTCATATGACAGTCGAGCTTGGCGTCGCGGAAGTCTTGAGCCGTATGCGTGATCAAATTCCCGGCACTATCAAGTTCATCTTTCAACCCGCAGAAGAAGGCCCGCCTGCGGGCGAAGAAGGCGGCGCGGCGCTGATGCTTAAAGAAGGCGCGTTTGAAAATCCGCGACCTCAAGTCATCTTCGGCCTTCACGTCATGCCAAACATAGAGGTCGGGCAGGTCGGTTACAACTCCGGCTCTGCCATGGCTTCTTCAGATCGTTTTGTCATCACCATTCGCGGCAAAAAAGTTCACGGCGCGTACCCGCACGAAGGCGTTGACGCCGTAGTCGTGGCCGCCCAGTGCATCTCGGCTCTGCAATCTATTCACAGCCGCCGCATCAATACTCAAGACCCGTTAGTCATCACCGTCGGCAGCATTCACGGAGGCAATCGCTTTAACATCATCGCTGATGAAGTGAAGCTCGAAGGCACTGTGCGAACCTTAAATGAAACCGTGCGCAAGACGGTCAAAGCGATGATGATGGAAACGCTTGCGGGCGTCACATCGGCTTACGGCGCGAAGTTCGAAATGGACTACAACGACGGCAACGCGGTCACCTACAACGACCCGAAGCTTGTCGAAGAGACATTGCCCACGATGAAACGAATAGTCGGCGAAGCAAATCTCGTCACGCCAAAACCGCAGATGGGCGCGGAAGATTTTTCCGAGTATCAGAAAATCATCCCCGGCTTCTTCTACTTTCTCGGCGTAGGCAACAAGGCGAAAGGGATTACGGCATTCATTCACACGCCCGAATTCGACGTTGACGAAGACGCGCTCGTTTTCGGCGTGAAAGTCATGTCAAACGTGCTGGTGGATTATTTGGAACGACACGCTGCGAACAAGTAGGCGACTGCGCCTCTGCTCCCTTGCAGAGGCGCAGCTTTGATGAATCAATCTTCAAGCAGAGGCTTTGGAAATCGTTTAAGAATCTTCCACAGAAAAACCATGCTGCCGTCAGAGTCCTGGCGAATCGCGCGGAACGCTACCACCACATCCGAATCGTTATAGTTGATAGAGCGCAACGCGTAGGTCGTATTGATGGCAGCCGGAGTATTCGTCTTATAAGCAGAGCCGAGGGCTTCAAAACCTGTGCCTGCGCGCTGTTGTTGTTCGCGCGCTTCAGAAAGTTTCGATGGCGCTACAAAAGATGACAGAAATTGAACGCCCGCGCTTTCAAGCGTCACGCTTTCGAGTGGAGTGTTTCCAAGATTGGTCAAAAATCCGATGTCGGCTCCGGCAAACATTACGCGGAAATTGCTTTGCTCTAATGAAAGATCAGAACCGAAGCCGTATTCATGCGTAAGTCGAACAAACGAGAAGTAAGCGCCGCCGCCGCGAGTCAGCAGAAAGCCGTCGTATTTTTCTCTTGGCATCAACCGCGTGATTCCCGTGTCAGACTGGCTCAGGAAACTTGCATGAGTCGCTTTATCTGCATCGGAGACTGATAGTAATTTCGCTTCCTGGCTGCGAAGTTTCTCCATCAAAGAAGCGATCTTTTTTTCGGTCTTTCCGCGATCATCCGCGAGCGCTCCAACCGCGAGAAGGCAAGCGAGCGCGCAGGCTAAAGGCAATACAAAACGAAAGTGCATAACAACCTCCCTGCCCCACCTAGCGAGGATTATCTATTCGGTCGTGTTGACAATGATATTATTGGTGAACGCAGAAAGCAAACATTCACTGCGCCAGCCGCTCCACAGAGTTTGCAGCCTTCTGTTATCATCAACGCGCGGCCTTTCAATAACGACAAGGGAAGATAAACGCCATGAGCAAGCAGAGCGATCAAGGAAAAATTCTGGTCACGGGCGCGACGGGTTTCGTCGGCAGCCACCTTGTTGACCGCCTCGTAGAGCAAGGCCGACAGGTGCGCTGTCTGGTGCGACAGACCAGCAACCTCAGATACCTGAAACACCCGCAAGTTGAATTCGCTTATGGCGGTTTCGATAACGCGACCGATTGGGATGAAACGCTCCGCGACGTGAACACCATTTATCACGTCGCAGGGTTGACGTTCGCGCGGCGCGCAAAAGATTACTTCACGGTCAATCATCAGGGAACCGAAGCGATGCTGGCCGCAGCGATCAAGCATCGAAATCAGATAAACAAATTTGTGCTCGTAAGCTCGCTCGCGGCGGTCGGGCCGGGGCTTGATGGAACGCCTGTTGATGAAGAGACAACGCCCGCGCCCATCACGCCTTATGGTCGCAGCAAGTTGATGGGCGAAGAAGCCGTTCGCGCTGCGGGCGACCTGCTGCCTTTCACGATTGTCAGACCGCCTGCCGTTTACGGCCCGCGCGATTATGCGCTCTACGAATTCTTCAAATCAATCGCGCGCGGCGTGTCGCCGATGATAGGGCGATACGACAAGCAGGTCAGCCTCGTTCACGTCAGAGACCTGGCTCGCGGAATCATTCTGGCAGGCGAAAGCGAAGCGTCCACCGGGCGCGCATATTTCATATCGAGCGCGGAAGTCTATTCGATGCGCGCAGTCGCGGACAAAATCGCAAAGATGCTGGGCCGTCGCGCACGCACTCTTGCGATTCCGCGAACGGTCGCCTTCGGCGTGGCAATGGCAGCCGAAGCGGTCGCGGCGCTCACAAGAAAGCCGCCCGTAATCAATCGCGACAAGGTGACCGATCTTTCGCAGCGATGCTGGGGATGCTCGATAGAGCGCGCGCGGCGCGAGATTGGCTACGATCAACAGGTGCCGCTCGAAGAAGGTCTGCGCGAAACGATTGACTGGTACAAACGCGAGGGCTGGCTGTGAACGCGGAGGAGCGACGCGGAGGTAAAGATAATCCGTTGGCATCCGGCAATGACGACTCTCTGAATGCCGCATCATTCGACTCATTACATAAAGGCTTGCTCAATCCCATAGATAAAGTTGTCATTGCTTACCTTGCAATCATTGCCGCGCTGATTCTGATTTTCAGCTATAGAATCCCTCCGTGGCCGCAGCTTATCGCGGCGCACGCAGCAGCAATCGCCGTCATCATGCTTATCGCAAAGTGGGCGCGCGCTTCTTCTCGCCACGTCGCTTACAAATTTCAACTCAGCCATTTCATCAGAGGATGGTACGTAATCGCGTTGATACCGATGTCTTACAAGGAACTGAGTTACCTGATTCCTCTGATTCACCCGCGCGATTTCGACGTAGAGCTTGCGATGATTGATTACCGCATATTCGGCGCGCATCCGACCATCTGGCTTGAACGAGTGACGTGGCCGACGTTAACGGAATTTTTTCAAATCTCTTATGCGACTTATTATTTCTGGCCGATAATTTTGGGCGCGATATTATGGCGCAAGCGACAGTTTGATAAATATCACTTCTGGGTATTTGTAATCGCGCTGGGGTTTTACCTCTCATATCTGGGATACATCTTAGTTCCTGCGACAGGGCCGCGTTTTCTGCCGCTGATCAAAGACGCGCAGAGCGGGCCGCTCACAGGCATCTGGTTTTATCAAACGATACGCGAAACTTTAGACCAGGCAGAAGGCATCACGCGCGATTGCTTTCCGAGCGGGCATACAGAGCTAACGCTGCTGACGCTTTACTATGCTCGCAAATTTCATCGTCGTCTGTTCCGGTGGATGATAGTTCCCGCAAGCGCATTGATTATCTCGACCGTTTATTTGCGATACCATTATGTGATTGATGTCGCGGCGGGGGCGCTCCTGGCGATGGCAGTCATACTCGTAGCCAGACCGTTGCATCGCGCGCTCGGCGGCAATTCACAAATCTGATGGAATGGACAGATTCACAACGCGAAGCGATAGAGACGCGAGGGTTGCGCGTGATAGTGACAGCGGGCGCGGGGTCTGGAAAGACTCGTGTGCTGGTCGAGCGATTCCTCCGCCTGCTCGAAGAAAATCCCGCGTGGCGCGTTTCTGACATCGTTGCAGTGACGTTTACGGAAAAGGCCGCGCGCGAAATGGTCTCGCGCATACGCCGCGAAATTCGATCTCGCATACAACAAAGCAAGCGGGCCGCAGAGCGTGAAGTATGGCGCGTGCATCGCAATGCGCTCGACTCTGCGCGCATAGGCACTATCCATTCGCTGTGCGCTTCGATACTGCGAGCGCACCCGGCTGAGGCAGGACTTGATCCTGCGTTCGAGGTGATGGAGGAAATCGAAGCGACAAGCCTCATGGAACGAGCCGTTGCCGAGGCGCTCGATGAAGCCGCTCGTGAAAGCAACACGGAATCTTCGCACTCTTCCGCCCGACCTCTGAAGCTGATAGAGATATTCGCTTACCTTTCGCCACGCGAAGTGCAAAACGCATTGACATCGCTCATCGCTCAAGGCGAGCGAGCGCGTCGCGCAATCGCACATCTCGAAAACAAAAGCCCCGACGAAGTCATCCGGTTCTGGCAAGACCGGCTCGATCATCTGCGAAGCGACATTGCGCGCGCGGTAATCGAAAGCGATTCGTGGACGAAAGATGCCAAAACGATAACACGCAATGGCGCGAGTTTGGATTCGGATAAAATAGAAATAATTCGCGAGCAGGTGGCTGCGCTGCTTGCTCGAATATCGCAAATCGCAAGCGCTTCATCAGGCGCGAATGTTGACGATGGAGCGATTGCACACGCGTTGCTCGAAATCGAATCAAGCATAGTTCTGCGCGGCGGCTCGAAAAAGAACTGGGATTCGGAAGAGATTTTCAACGCCGTGAAATCATCTCTCAGCAGAATGCGCGACCGCGTGCGGGCAGAGCGGATTCTCGCGCTCGAACTGAACGAAGCAGACAGAGCGGCGGCACAGGTCGCTGCGCGATTGGCGCGACTATATGAACGTGCGCAAGCGCGATTTACGCGGCTTAAACGAGAGCGCGCCGCCGTTGACTTCAACGACCTTGAAGAGATAACCGACCGGATGCTTGCCGCTCACCCGGAAGTTCGAGCGCGATACAGCGATCCTGAAAAAGGGCTTGTTCGTGCGATGATGATAGATGAATTTCAGGATACTTCGCCGATTCAGAAAAACATTCTCTGGATGATTGCTCCACGCTCTGACGAAGTGTTCATCATCGGCGACTCGAAGCAATCAATCTACAGATTTCGCGGCGCGGACGTGACAGTATTTCACCAGACGC
>DATEKX010000080.1:0-10672 GCA_035277165.1 Blastocatellia bacterium
ATTCGGGCAGGGACAAGCCCTGCCCCTACATCACAGACTTTTGCGCTCGTTCGCGTATGGCTTCGAGCGTCGAAACAGCCTGCTTGTGAATGCGTTCGGGGATACCGGGAAGTTGCCCCGCATACCGCTGAATGTACGGGATGTCATCAGGCTTGCCCACAATATAAAGCGCTATCAGCGCATTCCAAACCTGTTCAGTCTCAGGCGAAAGCACCATCAAATCACTTCCTGCGCTGACGTTTGCCCCGTCAGCAACAGACAATGTTTCGATGCGCGCGGCTTCGTGCGCTCGCATTTCAACGGTTCGACCGTCGGGCTGCTTTATGCGCACAAGCGGAGTCCCTGCTGCGACCGGCGTCCCTTCGTCTTTGATCATGAATTCAACCGTTCCGTCGCTCTCAGCTTTCAACGGAGTCATTTCGAGCATGGCGACAAGTTCGGGCCGCGCAGCCCCGTCGTTGAACCTGACGAGCGCCAGCGCCGCGTTGTGGCGCACGCCCGGACTTTGATCTTCAAGCATGGGAAGAAGCGTAGAATGAAATTCCTGATAAGTGTTGTCCTGCCCCATAACCCATGCGGCCATCAAACGGACTTCGGCGGCTTGATGTTGCGATGCGGTGATGACCGACGGATACCAGCGCTTGGCAGACTCTTTGCCTTCGATTATCTGGTTGCCAATCTGCGCGAGAGCGTGCTGCACATTGCGAGGCTTGTGCTGATCGTTAAGATAGGTTTCCATCTGAGAATCGGAAAGCTGGCGGCCAAACCACGTTCCATACCAGGAAAGAAAAGGAATGATGACGAACAACACCACAACGACTGCAATCGCCCAGGGATATTTGCGGCTTGGGCCAGCGCGCTGCGGAGTTCGTGGTTCGTCATCTTGAAATTCTTGATGGTCAATCACAACTTATTTAATCTCCGGTGAATTATAGAAAGATTGTAAACGTTGATTCGATTCTACGAGTGCCATCAATCAACGGTCAAGCAATTCAATCTCAAATGCGTCGAGCCGCATAAACGCGCTCAGTCCTGTTGTTGCGCACAGTGCAGATGCGATTGGCATAAGCTGTGAGAAATAAATCTTCGTCCGCGAGAAGCGCCTTGCGAAAAGCCGCATTTGAAATGAACCCGGCGGCGCGCACTGCGGCGAATGTCAATCCCGCGTATGCAACAATCGTCGCGCCGGTCACATAACCGTTGAGCAGGAAATTTATGAAGACAACGACCGATGCGGCGCCTGCAACCGTCACCCACTTGCGAAGAGGTGAGGCCGGGTGAGAAACGTAAAACGTTAAAGCCTGCGCGGGCAGCGCCAAAAGCAACCAGTATTCTCCGACCACGAATGCGGCGACTACGGCTGCGAGCGCCGACAAAATGAGCAAGCCGGAAAGCATCGCTATTACGACTTTATTCGATTTTGTATTGAAGCTGTCTGACCACTGGGCAGCGGCGAGCGGGTCAACGCCTATGTTGAAACTCTTTATGCGGACTGCGGCCTGAAGTTCTTCAAACGAGTCGAACGGGAAGCCTCCTATTTCGCCTACGCTCTGCCATCTGGAGGCGTTGATAACATCTCTGTCCGATTCGTTCATCTCAACTAGCTCGCCGGGAACCAATGATAAAGCATGAAATAAACGATAACGCCTGTGACTGAAACATAGAGCCACATCGGAAATGTCCATCGCGCGATTTTCCTGTGGCGAGCGAACTGGCCTTTGATCGCGCGCCTCAGCGTTATGATGACGAACGGAACTATGGTCACAGCAAGCACGGTGTGCGAAATCAAAATGACGAAGTATAAAGTTCGCACCAGTCCCGTGCCCGAAAACCGGGTCGCGCCGTGATGGTAGTGATAAACGACGTATGAGATAAGAAATAGTATCGAGACGCAAACGGCTGCAATCATGCAAGCGCGATGAGCCGCAATGCGGCGGCGGCGAATGAAAAGAAAGCCTATCAGTACTAGAGTTCCGCTTGTAGCATTCAGAATCGCATTGAGCGTGGGGAGAAATCGAATCGTTTCGTCAGACATATTGAGAAAGCATGGGCGTTCAATGTTTCAGATTAAAAATTGACCGGCGGATGGTCTCTCTTTCCCTGAACGTTTCGGAAGCGATAGAACAGCCCGAATAAACCCGAAAAGATTAAGACGGGAGGAATGAGCAAAACGAGCGAGGCGAGGCTCAATCCGCGCGCAGCTTCTTCCGCATTCGCAGAACCTTCAACCGCCGCCTTGCACATCGCGCACTGAGCTAGCGCAGGCTCGCCCGCTACCAGCAGCAACGCAACGGCTGCGATTGACAGTAAAACTATGCGTGATGTTTTCATCGTCCGTATGTTTCCATCTGACCGGATATTATTGTTCCGCTCCGCCTTCTTCGCTCGATTCGACGTGCTGCACGGCAGGCTCCTGCCCTCGCAAATTGCGCAAGCGATTACCGTCGGGGAAAAGAATGGCAAACAGGCAAAACAAAATTATCAATGTGGGCACGATTGTCAGAACCAGGCTCATTCGCTCGAACTTCAAGTGCATGAAGTAAGCCACGATCAGCGCGGCTTTCACTATCGACAGCAGCATCAGGATGATGAGCATGAGAATCGGCTGTATGTGTATGTATGCCAGGAAGACTTCGACGGCAGTAAGAAATAGCAGCCCGCCCCAGATGATTATATTCTCTCGGTTTGTGTCGCCGTGCGCGTGCGCTTCTTCATGCGCGTGAGCATCGGCCTCCGGTTCATCATCAATCTTGAAGATCGCATCAAGCATTCCGCTTGACTTGGCCCACATCAGCGGCGGGACGGCGAACAGCAATGCGAGCAGCAGGCAGGTGAGAATGAGAAACAGATCATCCGTGCCAGCTTTCAGTCCGTTATCAAGCGCCGTCATGACTGCCACCAGAAATGACAGCCCCGCCAATCCCAGCAATATCAGGTTCAGAATCTTTATCTCTTTTTGCTTTGTCTGCTGCATCAGAGCCTCTCCTCGCTCAGTAATGGTTTAATCTTTCAGTTTGCCGCGTTACCCCGTGTAATCAACAGACATCAAATAAATCAACGGGAAGACGAACATCCAGACCAGATCAACGAAGTGCCAGTACAATCCGCTGACTTCAACATCATCTGCAGAGAATTTTTTTATCCGCAAGGCGATCACGCCGAGATAACAAAGCCCTGTCAAGACGTGGAACATATGAAGCCCTGTGATGCCGAAAAACGCCGAGCCAAATAGCGGCGATGCATTCGGCCATTTTTCAAGCCACTCTGCCGGTAGCTGAAACGGATATAGCCCTTCGTCGTGCATCAGGTGCATCCATTCATAAAGGTGAAGCACTATAAACATCGCGCCGAAAAAAATCGTAGCGAAAATCCATCGCCTCGCGCGACGTTTGTCACGACGCTTTGCAGCCGAAACGGCAAAGACCATCGTCAAGCTGCTCGACAACAGCACCAGCGTCATGACGGTCGAGAAGATTACGCTGGGAAAGAATTTGAATGGCATAGGCCAATCCTGGCTTGAGAAACGCGCATAGCTGTAAACTATCAGCAGCGCGCAAAATGTCAGCGAGTCCGACATAATAAACAGCCACATTCCCAGTTTGCGATGGCTGACGCGGTAAGGGTGCGTGCCTCCGCCCCAGTCATTCGCTACGAGATTTTCCGCTCTCACTTCCGCCATTCAATTCACCTCCAGAAGAAAAGCAACAGGAAAAGATAAATCCATAATCCGTCCATGAAGTGCCAGTAAAGCGCAGTCACGCCCACGACAGTGCGCCGCCGCAGGCTTATTCTGAGTCGCATCCCCGCAATGGTCACGTAAGCCAGCGCGATGATTCCGCCCAGCAGGTGCAGCGCGTGCAGGCTCGTCAGCAGATAAAAGAACGAGCTGTGAGGATGCGTGTCAACGTAAATGCCCTGACCTGCCAGTTGTCGCCACGCAATGATCTGCCCGGCCAGAAAGGCTATGCCGAGCAAGGTAGTCAGAGCTATCCAAACTCTGAATCTGGCGTAGTCGTTGCGCTTGAGCGCGCGACGAGCAAGCTCGATGCTAAGGCTGCTGATTAAAATCAACGCCGTGTTGAACCAGAGCACGACGGGCATCTCAAGCGGCACCCAGTCGTTAACTTCGCTCAAGCCTCTGGTCTGACGCAAAATGTAGGCGCTCGTCAAGGCTACGAATAACATTAGAATGCTTGCAAGCCCGACCCACATGCCTATGCGATATTTGTCAGGCTCAATAGCATCATCACGCGTGAAACCCGGCGGCCAGTTATTAGGGTCTCCCGATCCGGGGTTAAAAGGGCCGCCTGAATCGCCTGAGCCTTTGCCGTCTGTTCCGGCTCCGCTCGGCTTCACGTTTACGTCTGTCGTTATCGTCGTACCCATCTTGATTATCGAATCAGTCTCCGTGCGCCTCGACCACTTCAGAATCGGTTTGCATCGTGTAATCTTTCGGCGCGCCCGGCACGCTGAATTCATAAGGCCCGTGATAAACCACAGGCTCTACGCCTGCGAAATTATCGTGCGGCGGCGGCGACGGAATAATCCATTCGAGCGAAGTCGCTTCCCACGGATTGTCAGCCGCTTTCGGCCCTTTCAACCAGCTATAAACCAGATTGCCCAGGAAGATCAACTGCGCGGCTATCGTGAGGATCGCCGCGTAAGATACAAGCTTGGTCAGCGTAGTCATCGGCGCGAGATACTGTAGCCCTTCGCCCGTCACCGGATTGTAATGAAAAGCGTATCTTCGGGTCGCGCCCGCTACGCCCATGATGTGCATTGGGATAAAGATCGCGTTGACGCCTACGAAGGTGAGCACGAAATGAATTTTGGCCATCCCTTCGTTCATCATCTTGCCGAACATTTTCGGGAACCAGAAATACGTGCCCGCAAACATTCCGAATATCGCAGCCACTCCCATAATCAAATGAAAGTGTCCGACCACGAAGTAAGTATCGTGTAATTGAATGTCAATCGAAGTCTGGCCCAAAAACAGGCCAGTGATGCCGCCCGATACGAACAGCGAAACGAATCCGAGCGCGAAAAGCATCGGCGATGTAAACCTCATCTGTCCGCCCCAGACAGTGCCCAGCCAGTTGAACGTCTTGATGGCCGAAGGCACGCCTATCGTGAGCGTGACGAGCGAAAAAGCTATGGCTGAGTAAGGGCTCATTCCGCTGATGAACATATGATGGCCCCACACGAAAAATCCCAGCAGCCCGATTGCAAACAGCGCATAGACCATCGCCCGATAGCCGAATACGGGTTTGCGCGCGAAAGTCGCAAGCAGATGCGAAGTCAATCCCATACCCGGCAGTATGGCTATGTAGACTTCCGGGTGTCCGAAAAACCAGAACAAGTGCTGCCACAAGATGGGCGAGCCGCCTTTATGCTCTGCCAGCAATTTCCCGTTGACGAATTCGCCCCCCGGTATGAAGAAGCTCGTTCCTGCCAGATGATCAAGCAGTAACAGAATGCCGCCCGCAAGCAGCACAGGGAATGAAAGCAGAGCGAGTATCGCGGTCGTGAACCACGACCAGCATGTAAGCGGCAGTCGCATCAGCGACAAACCTTTTGCGCGCATGTTGAGCATCGTGGTGATGAAGTTGAGAGCGCCCAACAACGACGCGATGCAAAAAAGCGCGATGCTTGTGACCCATAAGATAACGCCGGTTCCCTGCCCCGGCCCCGCTATTTCTCCGAGCGCGCTTAACGGCGCGTAGCCCGTCCAGCCTCCAATCGGCCCCAGCACGTTAGGCGCTGATGCGAAGAACGCGGCCAGCAACACCAGAAGCGCCAAAAACGTGATCCAGAACGACATCATGTTCAGCACAGGGAAAGCCATGTCAGCCGCGCCGATTTGAATCGGCAGGAAGTAGTTGCCGAATCCGCCCTGCGGCGCAGTCGTCAGAACGAAAAAGACCATGATCGTGCCGTGCATGGTCACAAGCGACATATACAGGTCGGGCGAGATCGTTCCGTCCGGGGCTGCGGTCGGCAAAATCGTTTTCAAGAATGCGAATTCCTGATTCGGCCATCCAAGCTGCAAGCGCATCAGCAGCGAAAGCGCCATCCCGACGAAGACCGAAAACAGAGCCAGCAGCCAGTACTGAATGCCGATAACTTTGTGGTCAACGCTGAAGATGTACTTCCGTATGAAACCGCTCGGCGGCTCGTGGCGATGAACCTCGCCGTGAATTTGATGAGCTGCGTCTGCCATCTTCCTCCTCCTGTCGCTTGATTGTAATCGGCTCTATTCGTACTGCTTGAACAATTCGTCCATCTTTGCTCTGAATTGCTGGCGCGTCATTTTCTCCATCTGATCATACTCTTCAGAAGGTACGACCAGCAGGAAACTCTTCATCTTATAGTGGCCGTTCCCGCACAATTCCGCGCAGGGTATCTCGTATTTGCCCGGTGTATTAGGCGTGAAATGAATCTTGATTGACATGCCCGGCACTGTGTCCTGTTTGATTCGACAGGCGGGCACCCAGAAACTATGAATCACGTCTCTCGACCGCAGCGTCAGTTCCACCTGCCGGTTCGCAGGGATGACGAGCGTGGTCAACTGGAGATCGTCTTTCCCCGGCTCGTCGTTCGGATCAATCCCGACGTAGTTTTGCGAATCGTCACTATAAAACTCCGGCGAGGTTTTGCCGAATATGCCGTCAACGCCCGGATAATGAAAGTTGAATTGGAACTGCTGCGCCATGACATTAACCTTCACGGCATCAGCGGCAGCGACATTCAAGTGCAGATTCGCCCAAACTCGCTGGCCGAGCACCGCGAGGACAACGAAAACAGCCGCAGTGATTATAGTCCATGTCGCTTCCAGCTTGTTGCTGCCGTGCGTATAGACCGCACGCTCATTCCCTTTGCGCCCGAATCGCCATACCGCATAGCCGAGCGCAAGCTGCGCCGCCGTGAAGGCTATGCCTACAACCACAAGCGTTCGCATAAACTGCGCATCTATATTCTTACCGTGTTCAGAAATGTCTTTCGGAAACCACAGTGTATGCTGCCCGACGAACATCCATATCGAAGCCGCTGTCAACACTAACAATATTACAGCTATGATCTTGCCCATAGATTCCTTATTAGTAACGAGTGGCGAACAGGGATTAATTCCAACAATCGCTCGTCATTTGTTACTGTTGGTTAAACACCATCAAGGCGAAAAGAACCGGCAAATACAATACTGAAGCTAATAGCAACTGCCGCGCTTGCCACGTTGTTCTTATAAACGCGGCGCGCGCGCTGAAGTATAGAAACACTATTCCAAGCACAATCGCGCCGATCAGGTAGACCGTGCCTGCAAGGTTGATCAATGTCGGCAGCAGGCTCACAGGCACAAGCAGCAGCGTGTAGCTGATGATCTGCTGGCCCGTCACTCTTCCTTCAGGCTCAACTACCGGGAGCATTTTTATCCCTGCGCGCGCGTAATCGTCGCGGTACATCCACGCGATGGCAAGGAAGTGCGGGAACTGCCACAAAAAAAGTATCGCAAAAAGTATCCATGCTTCCAGACTCACATCGCCCCGCGCAGCCACCCATCCCATCAACGGCGGCATGGCTCCCGGAAATGCGCCCAGAACGGTCGAGAGCGTCGTTTTCGTTTTGAGCGGCGTGTAGATGAACAGATAGCTTGCAAACGTCACAAGGCCGAGCGCCGCAGAAAGCGGATTGATTAAAAGAGCAAGATAGGCAGTCGCTGCGGCTGAAAGCAAAATACCGAACAGCAGGGCATCACGCGCCGCAAGTCTGCCCGAAGGCAGGGGCCTCGACTCTGTCCTTCGCATCAAGCCGTCCGTGTTGCGCTCGATGTACTGATTCAAAGTGGCTATGCCGGATGACAGCAACGCCACTCCGACGGCCATGTTCAGAAGACCAACAAAATCAATTCCCTGCTGCGAGCCGAGGCAAAAACCTGCCGCAGCCGTCAGCACAACCAGAAGCGTAATGCGCGGCTTCGTCAGTTCCGCGTAAGCTGACAGCCTGCCTGACATTGATAATTCTTCGGCGATAATTATCGGCTTACTACTTACAATTTGATTTGCGAATGAATCCATAAAACTAGATGGCCGCCTTTCGCGGTGAAGCAATCGTTTTGTTTCCTGAAATCTCGACTGCGCGCTCACGCCCCGGCGCAAGCGCTCGATAAACTCTCAAGGTCAACACCAGAATCGTCGCAAGCGTCAACGCTCCCACGATCAGATGGCCTGCTGTCAAAGAGATCATCGGTTCAAGCGGCTGCACCTGATTCGCCTGCGCGAGCGGCGCGAGACTCATCGAGTCAAAAAATTCGCCAACGCCACCGATCCGATAACCCGCCGACGACATGCGCGCAATATAGGCCATCACGCCGAGGCTCACTTGAGCAGTCAACAATACGAGCAACAGTTTCGCGGGCCGACCAAGATAAGCCTCGCCACTGTGGCGGCGAAGCGTTGCAATTGCAGTCCACGCAACTATGCCGGTCACGATGACCGCAAACGTTGCGTGCGGGGTTATGCCCGATGCTCCGTGCCTGAATGCTGCGCCGAGCACTAACTGCATCAACACTGCCGCGACGCTCAAGGCCGTAAGAGTCCTGAGCGGCAACCGGCTCGCATCAGGCTTTACATCTCTTTGCTGCCACCAGCTTTTCGACGTGAACACCGCAAGACTGACGATTACGCCAAAGAAGCTCTGAGCGATTAGCGCGTGCGGCACTGCTATCAAAGGCTTGTAAGCCGGGAAGTGAACTCGCACTCCCCCGATCACGGCCTGAAGAACTACGCCTAAAAAAGCGATCAACGCCAGCCATCGCAACCACGCTCTGCGCTCTGTAAACCATGCCCACGCAGCAAGTGCGAATGTCGCGATGCCGACCATTCCCGCAATGAAACGATGCGAATATTCGTATCGCACATTCGCTATAAAATTGTCGGAGCTTATTAGCCAGCGACCAAACGAAAGCGGCCAGTCGGGCACAGAGTCCCCCGCTTCGTTGCTCGTCACCAGAGCGCCTGCAAGCAACAACACAACAGTTAAAAAAGCTACAAAGATTGCAAACCAGTGAAGGCCAGCGTTCGGTCTCTCACTAACTTCAATGCCCTTTTGATCTTTCAAACTTCTTCCCTCGCGCTTACGGAAGCAACATCACAGGCTCAACGCGCAAGAACATTCCAGGCTTCGATCCAGCGCCCGCCTTAAATGTAAAGTCCTGCGTCACGCTTCCGTTGGCAGCCACTTTGATATTTTGCGGCGGCTGCTCTCCGAAGACTTCGTGCCAGAAGATGAGCGTGTAATCGCCCGGCGGGACTCCTGAAATCGTGTAGGAGCCGTCATCGCCGCTGACTGCGAAAAACGGGTGATTGAGCACACCGACGTTGGATTTCATCCACGGATGCTGATTGCATTTCACAGGAATGAGAGTTTCCGGGTTTGTGAACTTCAAATCAATCGGCGCAGCGTTCGCGGCCTGCGCTTTGTTGACATCGGGATTGTATTTCGGCGAAGGGTGAATGTTGTGCCCTGTGCTGTCGCTGTTGGTAACCTTCAATGTCTGGCCGGTCATAAGGCCGAGGACGCGCGGCTCATAGCGACATCCGTGTTGATCCAGCGTGACCGGGCCGCCGACCTCGAAGCTGTTGCTGTCAACGCCCGGGCCTTTCACATAAACGAAAACATTTTTGAGTTTCCCGTCGTGGATGACAACGTTGTCAGGCGTCTTGCTGCCGTTAGCAGAGCAAAAAGAGTCCTGAGTCATGTCAATAGGCTCGAAGACTGGCGGCGTGCCTTCAAACATCACCTTTCCGGTGATTGTTCCTTCATTGCCTTTTGATACGTATTTGGGCTTAGCCTGTCCGCTGCCTCCCTCTTCTTTTTTGCCACCGCCTCGTCGCCTGCCGCAGGCAACGATCAACGTTAGGCCAATCAATACAATCAAAAACACGGTTCCATATTTTTTTAACATTGCTACTCTCCCACTTGTGTATTCCAGTTCATTCAATCGAACAGGAAATTATGACAACATTTCATCAAGAGCGCCAATCCGCGCTGCCGCGTTTCCGGCTTTATCAAACCTAATGCCCACTCGTGCCTGTCGCGGCAGTTCTACCCGCTGGCGTCGCTGGCGCTGCAGGCGACGGGGCAGACTGTGACGCAGAGCTGGCTCCGCCGATTCGCCGCTGCTCGTCAGGAGTGAGATTGAACAAATAGCGCACGATTAAATCCAGATGGTCTTTGTTATAAGTCTGGAACGATGGCGGAGTCTCCGCCTTAAAGACCAGGCGATTATGCACGGGGTCTTTGGCGAACAACTCCGAAGGCATATTTACGCCGGGGCTGATCGTCTGCGGATCGTAAATCCAACGCCTTGTCCACGAAGGCTTCAACCGTTCGGGCGCGAGCAGGAAGTTCGGCGCGGTCGCTTTAGCATCGTGCGCGGCGTCGCCCGTCATATGACACTGCAAACATGACGCCTGCTTTGATGTGAACAGCGCGCGCGCGAGGTTCTGCTCTTCGCCCGTAATAGGATCAAGCTGCTCAGGTATGTAAGGCTGATGTTGATCCGATGCAGCCATGAAGAAATTGACCAGCGCTTGCAACTCGTTCGGCGAGAAATGGAAGGTCGGCATTCGCGCTTTCAGATAGCCGCGCACGCCGTTGCGATTCATTCCCCACGCCG
>DATEKX010000081.1:0-2953 GCA_035277165.1 Blastocatellia bacterium
GAGGCCGCAAAGTCATTAGTCTGGCCGTCTGTGTCCGCGCCGATCATACTGGAAATCAAGGGAGTGTAAAGCTGCCAGCCGCGCTGCGTTTTGCCGCCAAAAACCCAGTTGAGGTCTGATTGAAGCCGCGAGTTGTGAATCGCAGCCGTTGCGAATAAAGCACTGGAAGTGGCTGCTGGAGCCGTGCTCGCGGGCGCAGACAGTCTTTCAAGGCTTACGCTCTGACTGGCCGCAGCATTTTCGGTCGTCGCTTTTGCGGATTTCGCGGCCCCCGCTTGTCTGGCAAAACTCGACTTGAAGCCGAAGAAGAAAAACATACAGGCCAGCAAAGCGACCGACCCGATAAATAACCTTTTGCTTGATGACATGTTTGCTCCTTCGAAGAATGCTGCTCAATCTATATTACAGTATGAGCAATTTGCCGCTCAATAATTTATTACCGTCACAAGAAAAACGAAACATTTACGTGAAGCTTCGTCAAAACTTGTGAAACTTGTCAAAGAGTTGTAAAAAGCAAACGGCGGCCTGCTAAAAGTAGCCCGGAGCTGTTGTATATTAGTTGGGCGGAAAGGACCGCAAAAATGAATAGGCTGAAAACCTTTTTTAAGAGACATGCTCTCTTAACGGGCGTACTGGCGGTCACCTTTCCGCTGCTATTTATACTCTATCTGCAATACCGCTCGCTGGTCACACTCGAAACGACGCTGCCCGTCTATCGCAAGGGCGTGATGAGAGATTATATGAAGGCAGTTTCAGGCGAGTCGGCAGACTTTTACATGGAGAATTCAGAGCGCGTGTTGAGTGTCCCTGCCGATTCCATCACCAATCACGTCGGCGGGGTGATTCAGGGCAAGGAAAAAGATGTCGCCGTCAAAGCTACTGTGCGAGTCGCCGATTATTTTTCTCAGCAGGAGTTCATAGGCGCGAAGCGATATTTTCTGGTCGTTGATACAGCGTACGAAGGCGTCAGCCGCCCAGCCGTGCTCTTTTATAATCCCGAGCGCAAAGCGATGGAGCTTCATGACGATGCGCCGGAATGGCGCGCGATCAATGTCGCCTGCGCTCCATTCCTGATCTATATTCGCGCCGGAACGGTAGTGAGGCCCTGGCCCATGGGCATTGACCGAGACCCGTGGCACCCTCTGATTATTAAACCCCTCGTTGATGAATCGAATAAGATAATCGCCGTCGCGGGCATGACCGTAAACGAAGATTTCTTCACAATGGAATTCTTCCCCGAAGTAATGCAGAAACACCTGCCAGAGTACTTTCCTACGGACTATCAGCAGGTGGTCGTGGCCGTAAATACCGAAATAAACGAGCCTGTAATGGGAAGCGAGCCGGTCTCGGATGCCGACGCCGAAGCGTCTATGCAGTTGGGTTTCATCTTTCAGCGATGGCACATGGTGATGCGCCTGCGCCATATGACCGCAGAGCAATGGGCACGCCGAAGTTTCATCATCAACATATCGCTATGGTCTGTTATGACTTTGTTTCTGATCGGCGCATTAGTGATGACGCTGCGCACGGCTTCGCGCTCGATGAAGCTCTCCGAGATGAAATCAGATTTCGTGTCCAACGTTTCGCACGAGCTTCGCACGCCGCTCGCCTCGATTCGAGTCTTTGGCGAATTCTTCAAACTGGGCCGCGTCAAAGAACCTGAAAAGATGCGCGAGTACGGCGAGTACATCGAAACCGAAAGTCGCAGGCTCACGCAACTGATAAACAACATTCTGGATTTTTCGAGAATCGAGTCCGGGCAGAAGTCTTACCATTTTCATCCGACAGACATCCGGGATGTCGTCGCAGACACTTTGAAGATGTTCGAAGTTCGGATGAAACAGAGCGATTTCGGTATCAATTTCAAAGCTTCGCCTACAAACCTGCCGCAAGTTTCGATTGATGCCGATGCTATGACTCAAGCGATGGTCAACCTGCTCGATAACGCCGTGAAGTATTCAGGCTCGGCCAGAGAGATTGAAGTCCGGCTCGCGCAAAAGAACAACTGGGTAACTATCTCTGTAACAGATCGCGGCATTGGCATACCGGACGAAGACCGGGACAGAATATTCGAGCGGTTTCATCGCGTAAGCACAGGATTGGTGCATGACGTGAGAGGCAGCGGGTTGGGGCTGTCAATCGTCAAGCACATCGTCGAGGCGCATCGCGGCAAAGTTACGGTCGAGAGCGCGCCCAATCGCGGAAGCACTTTTACGATTCACTTGCCCGTAGAAGAAAGCGCTGAAGCGAAGCCCGAAGCGAAAAGGGGCACGTTTGATTCACTGCCGCAGGCAGGATTGAAGGGATAATAAAATTTAAGGATTAGTGCAATGGCAAATGTGTTAATTGTCGAAGACGATCAAGCGATGGCCGTAGCCTTGAGCGACGGCTTTCAATACGAAGGTTATTCGGTGACAGTCGCCAGAGACGGCGCGAACGGGTTGACGCTCGCAACAGAAAAAGAGTTCGACATAGTAATCCTCGATGTGATGTTGCCAAAGATGAGCGGCTTTGACGTGTGCAAAGAACTGAGGAGCACGGGAAATCGGATACCGATCATAATGCTTACGGCGCGAGGGCAGGAGATTGACAAAGTTCTCGGCTTAAAGATCGGCGCGGATGATTACATGACAAAGCCCTTTAGTTTTTTAGAACTCGCCGCGCGGGTTGAAGCCGTGCTGCGTCGCGCTTCAAATTCTACCGATGCGGGAGGCGTGTTCAAGTTCGCAGACGTGACGCTGGATTTCAAAAAAGGCACGGCTCTGAAAGGCGAAACGATGCTCGATATGTCGCCGCGCGAATTCAGAATCATGAAATATTTCATCGAGCATAGAAACGAAATCGTCACGCGCGATCAACTGCTCGATCACGTGTGGGGTTACGACAGCTTTCCGCTTACGCGAACCGTTGATACTCATATAGCCAAGCTTCGACAGAAAATCGAAGACACGCC
>DATEKX010000082.1:0-3225 GCA_035277165.1 Blastocatellia bacterium
TTATCGAAACCTTCACGCATCTCAACAACCATACTGTTAAATAGCTCACGAGATTCTGCCATGTCTACTTGCATTGCCGTTGTAGACTCGAAAAGTAATCTGATGTTTTCGCCTTGCTGTTTCTGCGTTTCTTTGAGCTGCTCAACTTCTACGCTGAATTTCGCCTGCCATTCGAGCAGAAATTCCATCGTTCGCTTCATCTCTTCATAAGTCACTATCTTTCCACCTTTCCTCTTACCATTTCTGAAGCTGTGAAGGGTTTTTCTGCGCTTACTCAATAGCCGCTCGATTGCTATACTCAATTTTACAACGATGATTGTATGATTCAATGGCTCAATGAATCAATTGCTCGATGATTAAATTCACACTATGACAAAGTTAGACACAACAAAATCAGCCGAATTGTTCAATCGCGCCGAGCGCGTCATTCCCGGCGGAGTCAACAGCCCTGTGCGCGCGTTTCGCGCAGTGGGCCGCGCGCCTCTTTTCATTCGTTGCGCTGCGGGCTGCTCGATCACTGATGCCGACGGCAATACTTACACCGATTATGTTGGCTCGTGGGGGCCTATGATAATGGGCCACACTCATCCCGTCATCATAGAAGCCCTTCGCGAAGCAATGGAACGCGGCACAAGCTACGGCGCTCCAACCGAAATCGAAATAGAGCTTGCCGAAGAGATCACCAAAGCGTTCCCTTCAATCGAGCGAGTGCGGTTGGTAAGCTCAGGCACCGAAGCGACGATGAGCGCCCTGCGTCTGGCTCGCGGGTTCACGGGGCGAGATCGCATCGTCAAATTTGAAGGTTGCTATCACGGCCATTCCGACAGCTTGCTTGTGAAAGCCGGTTCCGGTCTTGCGACTTTCGGAACGCCTGACAGCGCGGGCGTTCCCGCAGACTTTGCGCGCAATACGGTTGTAGCTCCGTACAACGACGAAGATGCGTTGAGAAAAATTTTTGAAGAGCAGGGAAGCGAAATCAGTTGCGTCATCGTCGAGCCGATAGCAGGAAACATGGGATGCGTTCCGCCGCGCGCAGGCTATCTCGAAACCTTGCGCGAAGTGACTGCAAACAACGGCTCGCTTTTGATATTCGACGAAGTCATCACAGGATTTCGCGTGGCCTTTGGCGGCGCGCAGGAATTTTATGGCGTGAAAGCTGATCTTACCTGTCTCGGCAAAATCATTGGTGGCGGGCTTCCGGTCGGCGCGTTCGGCGGTCGAGCGGATGTGATGGAAGCGATTGCGCCGCTTGGCTCCGTTTATCAGGCGGGGACGCTTTCGGGCAATCCGCTCGCGGTGAGCGCAGGGCTTGCGATGTTAAATTTGTTGAAAAAGACAAACCCGTATGAAGAGCTTGAGCGACGCAGCGCACGCCTTGCAGCCGGACTCGGCGAAGTTGCGAAAGAAGCGGGAGTCGCATCAACTATCAATCGCGTCGGCTCGATGATGACCGCGTTCTTTACGAGTGAGCCTGTGACTGACTGGCCCGGCGCAAAGAAATCAAATACAGATCAGTATGCGAGGTTTTTCCGAGCAATGCTCGAAGAAGGCATCTACCTTGCTCCTTCGCAGTTCGAGTGCGCCTTCGTAAGCTTTGCTCATACAGATGAAGTTATCGAGCGGACTATCGAAGCCGCGCGTTTGGCAATTCGAGCCGCAGTCTGATCGTCTTCCCGGTTTAAGCAGCTTTGCGAAGTGTAGCGCCGAAACGAAGCGATGACGTGCGACCGCTATCCTGCGCGGATTTGATTCGGCCTTCGACCTGCGGGGAAATCGTCCCTTTCTTGGTGATGTATTCCATTACGACTTCAGACTCGCCCGGCCCGGCTTCTTCATTAACCAGCACCTCCGCGCCTTTGAAATCATAGCCGTCGCCGCCTTCGAGAACATAAGCAGTCAATGCCATAGTGTATGTCTTGTTTGGTTCAAACGGCTTCCCGTTGATGTCAATGCTCGTCACGCGAGAGCCTATTTCTTTGCTTCCATCATAGGTGAACGACAGTCCCGAAACCTGCGGAAATCTGCCGCTCTCATGACCCGCCTGACTCACTCCGTTTTCGAGCAATCGTTTTATGTGCTCGCCCTTGAGTTGAACTTTCACCAGCTTGTTATTGAACGGGAGAATGTTAACCACTATCTTCTTCGTGATGTCGCCCGGCTCGTATCTCGTATTAGAACGGATGCTGCCGCTATTGACCAGCGCGACATCCGTTCCCATGGTTTCGCGATAAATATCAGCCAGAAAGTTTCCTAAATTGCTTTCTCTGAAACGAACAGTCGAAGCGCGAGCGTCGAGCATCACAGATGTTTTGCCAATCACTGCTCCGAGACTCACATCCAACTGTTTCTCGTAATCTGCGACGAGCGCGGCGACTGCTTCATCATTTTTAATACTGTCTGTAACAGGAAGGATTTGCCAATCGAGCGATTGAAGCTTGAAAGCCGCACGACGCGAACGCCTGCCGAATCGAGGCTTGCGTATCTGGACCATATTCAAATCCATGCGCCCAAGGTTTCTTGCGTCCGACCCCATCTTTGAAATCGGCGCACAGCCCGCGACTGATTGCAACAACTCGTGCTCGTGCCCTCCGACTATCAAATCAATATCAGCCGATGCGGCCAGCCGCTTGTCTTCCGCCATGGCCAGATGCGTGAGCGCGATTATGACATCCGCGCCTTGCCTGCGAAGTTTGCGCGACAGTCGCGTGCCTACCGCTACGGGATCATCAAATCGCACACCCGCTCCCGGTTTCGACATGGTTGCAGTCTCTGCCAGCAGCAGGCCGAAAATAGCCACGCGCACGCCTCCCATCTCGCGAATGATGTATTCGCTCGCGCCTCCGAAGGGGCGGCCCGTTGCTTTATCGAAGACGTTCGCGATGGTGTAAGCGAATCGCGATTCTTTCATTCGCTGGCGCAGAACGTCCGGGCCAAAGTCGAACTCATGATTTCCAAACGTCGCAATGTCCATGCCTACGGAGTTGAGCGCGTCCACCATCTGCTTGCCTTCAAATACACGCGAAGCGACCGAAGGAGAGATGAAATCGCCCGCGATCAAAAAAAGAGTGTTGGGCGAAGCGGCGCGAATCTGCTTTTGAAGTGTCGCCACACGAGCCATGCCGCCGCGCTTGCCTTGATCCACGGGTGAAATTTCGTAAACATCGTTGATTTGAAGAATCGTTATTTTTGTCTGAACGGGTTGTTTCTGTTGAGCGTTAACGTCTA
>DATEKX010000083.1:0-10579 GCA_035277165.1 Blastocatellia bacterium
GACAGCGCGCCTGCCGCGAACCCGATCACGAAAACGGATACAACTATCAAGCGGGCTTTTTGCTTACTGCTGTTATTACTTTGCATTCTCTTTCTCCTCGACAGCCACTAACGTTTCCAGCACATCGTCGGCTGTCGGCGCGGGGACATCGTAAACATCATTGAAAACTATTCGCTCTCTGCGAGGAATCTGATTTGAAGCGGTCGGTATTTTATTCGAAGCTGGTTCAGCATTCGACACCAGCGTGGCTCCGATTATTATGAGCAACAGCATAGCCATTGCCGGTATCAACTGGCGCGAGGTGAGCAGCAACGCTGCGGACCACGATTCGTCTACACGCTCGGGTCCCGCGCGCTCAGGCCCTCGCGCTATACGCGCGCGAAGCGCTTTGAAGAAATCTTCGCCGGGCGTAATCACTTCCGGCGCAGCCGCCTGATCCATAGCCGTGCGACCGAGCGCAAATAATCTGTATTCGCTCGCGCATCGCTCGCAGGTCTGTAAATGCCTGTTAGTAGCTGCGCGCTCGGTGACGCTCAGCTTCTCTCTGATCGGCGCTACGCGACTGCCTTCGATCAAAGCGGAAAAATTCTTCCGCGCTTGTCTGCATAAAATCGTTGGTTCGTTGCTACCCTTACTCATTTTTTACTCCTCTGCATTCGCTCGCCGCTCATGACGAGTCGCTTCATTGCGGCCCTGAGCGTGCGCCGCGCACGGAATGCGCGGACTTTGACTTTCGATTGACCCCACCCCGTCATTTCGGAAACTTCTTTAACGGAAAAACCGTCGCGGTCTATCAGCACCACCACGAGCCTGTCTTCGGGTTCCAGCTTCGCGAGCAATCTCTCTGCTATCTCTGAGGCATCGCGCTGGCGCTCGGCGCTCGAATGACGTTCGCGCGCTACTTCAAGCATTTGAAGCTCGAACCATTCATCCTCGTCCTGCGATTCGTGCGGTGTTTGCTGTTCGACGCGACGACGCTGCGCCCGCAAATGATCGTAGCAGGCGTTGACCGCTATCTTTGCCACCCACGCTTCGAATGATCTGCCGAGCGTAAAACTTGAAAGCGAAAAGTAGGCTTTGGCAAAAACTTCCTGCGCGATGTCTTCAACCATATCGCGGCGGCGAAAGAAACTGCCGATGATTGAAAAGACGCGCTGGCTGTAGCGGCGCACGAGCACTTCAAAGGCGTCGTGATCTTCGCCCAGGCTACGCTCAACAAGCTCATCTTCGCTCATCTGATCAGCCTGCCCGCTCGCAACTTTGGCTCTGGCGACAGTCTTTGCGTTCGACTCGACCTGTTGCTTTGCGAACTGGCTTATCTCTTCCGAAGAGCCTGCGGCGATACTTTGAGCCGTACTTTGTGCGCTGCGCTTGTTGCCCTCTTTCAATCCACGCTCCACTGAATTCGGGGATGAAAAAAATCTTCGCCCCTGATTGATCTCGCAAACGCTTTTCGGTACTTCCGCTTTCTTACTGGCGCCCGTGCTTGGCTGGCGCAAACGAATCTGGCTAAATTTGATTAACGCTTGAGCCGCCGCTTTGTTCGGCATTTCGCGCGATCAGTTTTCAACCGGATTCATCTATTGACAAAGAGCTTGTGTGACACAGTCCTAATTTGTTGTCACCGCTGTATTAGACGAACATGCGCTGCGAATGGTTACTAAAAACATTTCCTCCAAATACACTTATCCTTCAAATCTTACCAGAGTTAGGGCATTAAATGTGAGTTAGTGGCAAGCCGTGAGCGCAGGTTGCAAGTGAACGGGCAAATTACTACTTGTTGAGCGCAGCCTTGATCTTGACGACCATGCCTTCAACTTCCTGTTGCTTCGGAGCTTTGGGCACATCTGCCAGATACTGTTCAAATGCCTTGAGCGCGCCTTCATAATTCTTTTGCATGAAATAAATCTGGCCCAGCATAAGCTGCGCGCCTCCCATCTGCGTGCCGCCAATCTTATAAGCTGCGAGCAACTCGCGTTCGGCTTCGCTCATTCGATTCACCTGCAGGAGCGCGCCGCCGAGTAGAAGATGAGAGCGAGCCGAAGTTGGAAATACTTCTACGGCCTGCGACAACTCTTTGATGGCCTCGTCATACTTCTGCTTTTTATTGAGCAGCAAGCCGAGCTTGTAATGAACGTCGCCCGCCGTTTCACGTTCCAGCTTTGCGTCATTAAGCGCGGCGCGCAGGTGAGGCTCTGCTTCGTCGAGTTTGTTCATCGCCATCAGCGCATCGCCGAGCGCTATGCGAACGTCTATAAGAGTCGGGTTCTCCTTGTGAAGTGGATCAAGCATCTGAACGGCGTCTTTGTATCGCCCCTGCCGCGTGTGGATTTTGGCCAGGTTCAATTTTGGATAGTAGACTCGCGGAGCAATCTTGATGGCCCGGTCGAACGTTTGAGCGGCCAGCTCCAGCTTGCTCATCTTCATGTATATAACGCCGAGATCGTTTAGAGCGCGAAAGTACTGCGGGTAAATTTCAATCGCGCGCTCAAGCCCTTGCACAGCCTTGTCGCGCTGTCCCTCCTTGTACAAGCGCATTGCTTCCGCGTAAGCAAGGCGTGCTTCTTCGGGCGCGAGCGAATCGAACTCCGCAAGATCAACCACGGCGGCAGGTTTGACTGTCGGAGAGCGGAAAGGCTTCAGAAAAACTTGCACCTGATAAACGCCGAACTCTCGGAACGTCGCCGTAGTGGTATCGAATGTTGTGCCGTCGCCTTGCACGATTATCTGGTATCCGGCATCCGTCTTCAGCCCCAATATGCGCGACATTATGAAGCGCCCTCTCGAATCGGTGAAATAAACCTCTATGCGCCCGGCATCGCTCACCAGTGTAAACCTGATCTCACGTTCCGGTATCGCGCCGTTGGGCATGAAGAATTGAATCGAAGGCGAAGCGCCGCCTTGACCTGCCTGAGCAAAAGAAAAAACAGAAATGAGCAGGACAGAAAGGACAGCCACAAACAGTCGCGGTGCAAGTGAATTCAGGCGCATATGGCACCTCCTATCAAAGCGCTCTTTTGAAGAGCGATGTATACCACTCACGCTATCATAAAAATGATGAAGGCGAAAGCATAATGGCGCATTTCAGGTGGCAAACGAAGCAGGCTAAAGTTGATGCCTGATGGTGATTGACTAATGACGGATGACGTTGGAAAATCAAGTTCGGATGCCGAAAGAGATCATCGAAGAAATATCGAACATCGCTCGCCAGCTCGAAGAGCAGTTGAAGTTCTATCGCGAAATCGGGGTTACGGACATAGGCGGCGCGGCGCATTCTTTGCAACAGGCTCCCGGAGCCGTTTCTGAGGCTGTTGCGCACACGCAGCAGCCCGTTGCAACCCATACGGCGCGAGCGCAAATTCAGACACATAACGAAGAGAGTATGCCAAAAAAGAATGAACAGGTTCAGCAGGCGGGACTGTTCGGCGACCTTTCTCCTGATGAAGGCGCAAAGCCTGTTTCAAAAAATGTCGCGCTTCCGCTCCTTCATTCGCAAGACGCTTCGCTTGAGGCCATACGCGAAGACATAGGCGAATGCACTCGCTGCAAGCTTCACGAGCATCGCACGAAGATAGTGTATGGCGAAGGCAGTCCGAAGGCGAAGCTCGTATTCGTCGGAGAAGGGCCGGGCGCGGACGAAGACGCGACGGGCCGCCCCTTCGTCGGGCGCGCGGGCCAGCTCCTCGATAAGATAATCGCGGCCATCGGTCTCAAGCGCGATGACATATATATTGCCAACGTCGTCAAATGTCGCCCGCCGGGCAATCGGACGCCCGAGCGCGACGAGGTAGCGACCTGCGAGCAATTCCTCTTTCGCCAGCTTGCATTCATCCAACCAAAGATAATAGTCGCGCTAGGCTCGCCAGCTTTTCAATGTTTGCTCCGAACGAAAGAGACAATCACGCGCGCGCGCGGCAATTGGCGCGACTGGAACGGCATCAAGGTAATGCCGACGTTTCATCCTGCTTACCTGCTGCGGTCGCCTGAAAAGAAGCGCGAAGCATGGGATGACATGAAAAAAGTGCGCGACTACCTGAGCAGCTTGCCCGACTGATCAATCGCGCGACTTGCGGTTTGCCTGATGTCGGGATACACCTTCGGTTAACGGGCGGCATGAAAATCTGAACTGGCCGTTTAAGGAACCGAAAATTTTGGCTGGCTAGGCAAGCGGCGCGTGCGCGTGCGCAGACGAAGCGCGCATCCTCAAAAAACAATCACGGCAATAAACCGGGCGTCCCTGTGTCGGCCTGAACGGCACAGTAGTTTCAACCCCACACAGCGCGCACTTGACCGAGACTTCAACTCGCTCGCGCGGGAAGGGCTGCCCGAAAGCCTGCATGTTAGCGGCTATGCGTTCATTCTTTTTTAGCTTGCAGGGCTTGCATCGTTTCGGATCGTTTTTCAACCCCTTGTCAGCAAAGAATAGTTGCTCTCCGGCAGTGAAGATGAACTCTTCATCGCAGTCAATGCATCGTAAAACCTTGTCCTTATACTCGTACACTGTGGGCCTCCTACACCTTGTCCCCCCTTGTCGGGTTCGGCGTTAATGGTACTCAGAAATCGGAGCAAGTTATCTTCTAGTTATTTATTGGCGGCGAGTGTCGTTTGGAAACTGTTTGAACTTCTCCCTGGTTGAACTGACGACCTGTTACTTCCGGCTCGCTGCAATCATACAAACACCCCGATGATATTCGTTACATAAGTCCCATATAAAACAACCTAAGTAGCTTGGAGCCATTATCGCTTTATTTCCACTACTGTCAAGCAAATTATCGAAATAAAGAGCGATCTTTTTGGCCGGGAATTGCACGTCCTGAGACCTTTGGCGCAAAGAACTCAGGCTCATTTCAAATCGAGCGGAATGATCGTAAAATTCGGTTCTTATGAAATCGTCGTTACGCTTAAAACTCGACCGCACATTTCGAGGTCTGAATTGACACACAGGGCAAAACTCAAAAGCGACAATATCGAGTTGCCCCGGAATGTGAAGAGGTTGCTCGTTGCATATTTCCCTGAACTTGATCTCGATGAGATTCGGATAAAGCAAGGCATCCCGTGGTACGTGCCGATGAAAGCAGATGCTTTCACAGATCGCAATCTCATATATTTCGAGCGCGGCAGATACAGACCTGCATCTCTGGCAGGCATTGCCTTGATCGCGCACGAACTCGCTCACTGCGCTCAATATAAACAGCATGGCACATGGCGATTCAGAATTATGTACGCGCGGGAGTGGCTGGTCGAGCTTTTCAGGCATTCGTCGTTTACTAAAGCTTACCTCGAAAACCGTTTTGAAGTAGAGGCGAGAGTCATGGAAGATATGGTCTACGACGATTTGTCTAACCAACTCAGCTAGAAGTTCGTATCAAACATAGGAGGAAACCATGACGAGAAGAAAATTTATCAAGGGCACAACCGCCGCGGCGGCAACTGCTACGGTCGCAGGATCACAAGTAAAGACAGCGCGCGCCGGGCAGGCTAAGTCGAAGGGAAAATCAAACAAGCAAAAAGTGACAACCGACAAAGCGCCGAAATCATCCTCGCCGTTCAGTCAGGGGATAGTCGCAGGCAATACGATTTACGTCGCGGGGCAGGGGCCATTCGACCCGCGCACGGGCAAAATGCCGGAGGCTTTTGAAGAACAGGCGGCGCAGACTCTTGAAAACATCAAAGCGATTGTCGAAGCGGCAGGCGCGACAATGAATGATGTCGTGAAGGTCAATGTTTTTCTTGCAGACCTCGGCAACTTTGCGAAGATGAACGAAGTATACAAGCGTTATTTCGCCGACCCCTATCCTGTGCGCGCAACAGTCGGCACGCAACTGCTCGGCGGCATGGGCATCGAAATCGAGTGCATCGCAGTGAAAGGCAGTTAGCGCGCTCACTCGCATCAAGTGTAGAATACTTGTGTAGTTTCATTGACGGTAAGAAGTTTATGCTGAATTTTGGAAACATAGAGATACAAAGGCGCAGAGAACATCACTCTGTCTCTGCGCCTTCACGTCTCACAAATCATTTGAAGATCATTCTTCTCGGCCTTGCTCTTCTGCTTGCGAGCGCAGACTGCTATGCGCAGAAAAAGAAAAAGCCTGCAGGCAAATCCGAAGCGCAAGCCATCAAAGCTCTTAAAGCCTCCAAGACAGACCTTGTTGACGCCACCAAAGAATTAAAAGCCAGCCTGGAAAAAGAGTTGCCCTTTCTCGAAGGAGATGTGAAGCGGGCGACGGAAGAACTGGAGAAGGTCAAGCAGTTATTGCCGCTCGGCATCGTGTCGGAGCGGGATGTTAAGGGAAAAGAGGAAGCGCTTGCCACTGCGAAATCGAAGCTTGAGCTTAAGCGCAAAGATATTGCCTCGCAAGAGACGCAGATTGATAACATAATCGCAGAAGCGAAAGCGCTTGATCGAGTTTCTCGGATGCCTGCGTTGCGAATGGGAGGTTATCAAGCGACCTCCGCGCTGATTCGCTTCAATGGCCCCGCGCACTGGGTATTGGCCGATGCAGCGAAAGTGCAGAGCTTTTTCATTTCGCAATTTCATCGCGCGCTTCCTGTGAGCGCATTCGGCCAGACGGCTACGCATAATCATCTCGGATTCGATCACAGCAATTCGATGGATGTCGCAGTCCATCCCGACAGCGCAGAAGGGCAGGCGTTAATGTCTTACCTGCGCAGCGCAGGAATTCCATTCATAGCATTCCGCCAGGCCGTGCCCGGTTCAGCAACAGGCGCGCACATACACGTCGGCTACCCATCACATCGAATAAGATGACGATGAAAAGAGTAAGAGTGGAAAAAGAGGAATTGGAAAAACATGATTTTTGCTCTTCTTCCACCCTTTTCTCCTTTCCCTTTTTACCCTGTGCTCCGGCTGTGGTATTCTCTCGTCACCCCGTTGAGTTCTTAAATAATTCTGTTCGTCAGAAATGAAAACTTTCGCGCGTCTCGGTTGGCGCGCTTCATTAATGCTTTGCGACTGGCAATAATAAATGACTTCTTCGGCAACTATTATGAACGTAGGCACTGAATGGCTGGTTGATGCAGAAGGCTGCTCGGCAGAATTGCTTCGGGACGTTGATGCAATTCGCCGCATCTGCGAACAGATCATAAATGATCTTGAACTGCGCGTCGTTGGCTGTGGCGTGTGGCACAAGTTTCCGCATCCGGGCGGCGTGACTGGAATGTTCCTGCTTACGGAATCGCATCTCGCTTGCCATACATACCCTGAGCTGGGCGTGGCGACATTCAATCTTTACTGTTGCCGCAATCGTCCTCGTTGGGACTGGGAAAAAAAATTAAGCGACGCGCTTTCTGCATCAATCGTGACCGTGCAGGTTGTAATTCGTGGCGCAAGCGAAGCTGAAGTAGAAGATCGCGCAATCTCCGCGCAAGGGGTTCGTAGACGGTGAGCCAGATTCAAGCATCCTGTCCGGCGTGCGGCGCGCCGATCACATTCAAGAGAGGATCGTCAATCGTTGTCGTGTGCGAGTTCTGCAACTCTGCAGTCGCGCGCGGCGACCGTAAGCTGGAAGACCTTGGCAAGGTCGCGGAACTCGTCGAAACAGGCTCGCCGCTCGATGTAGGACTCAGAGGAGTTTATCGAGGCGTTCCATTTGAACTGACCGGACGCGCGCAACTAGGCCACAGCGCGGGCGGCATCTGGGACGAGTGGTATGCTGCATTTCAAGACGGGCGTTGGGGGTGGCTCGCCGAAGCGCAGGGCCGTTTCTACCTGACGTTTCAAAAAGAGATGTCAGAGCATAGCCTGATCGAGCCGTTCGATATGCTCGAACTCGGCGAGCCGGTCGCGGCCATGCCTTCATCGGTCCCGTTCGTCGTTGCTGAAAAAGGCGTTGCGCGCGCGCTCGGCGCAAAGGGTGAAATTCCTTACAAGCTTGTGCCGGGTGAAGAGTACTCATACGCAGACCTCTCAGGCCCGCAAGGCGAATTCGCCACGCTCGATTACGGCCAGTTTCCGCCGCTCATCTTTGTCGGGCGCGAAGTCTCGCTAATTGAACTCGGTTTTCCAGCCAATGTAAGAGCGCCCGAAAGAGAGGCGCGGCACGTGGCTGCGATTCAACTCTCGTGCCCGCAATGCGGAGGGCCTCTCGATCTTCGCGCGCCCGATCAGACAATGCGCGTCGCGTGTCCGAACTGCGGCTCGCTGCTGGACGCGAATCAAGGTCGGCTCAAATTTTTGCAGGCGCTTGCTCCCCCAAAAGTGAGGCCGATAATTCCACTCGGTTCAACCGGAGAGTTCAACGGCGCGCGGCTCACTGTGATCGGCTTCATGGTGCGCAGCGTCGAATTCGAGGGCGTGCGTTATTCATGGGAAGAATACCTGCTCTACAATCCGCAAGTTGGTTTCCGCTGGCTCGTGCGTAGCGATGATAACTGGAACTTCGTCGAGGCTGTTCCGCCCGGCGCTGTTGCGCTCGAAGGAGGCAACGGGCGCGGCGCGCGCTACGGCGGCAAGCGATTCAAGCTCTATCAAAATGCAACGGCGCGCGTTGATAACGTGATCGGCGAATTTTACTGGAAGGTTTATGCGGGCGAGTTGACGCGCGCATCGGATTTTATTTGCCCGCCGCAGATGTTGTCGAAAGAAGACACTATCACCGCTCAGAAAGATGCAAAGACGGGAAGAAAAGTCAGCACGGGCGAAGTCAACTGGTCGCTTGGAACTTATCTGAAGCACAAGGAAGTCGAAAAAGCTTTCGGCATGACGGGACTGCCGCGCACATCAAAGGTAGCGCCCAATCAGCCATACCCGTACAAGAATATTTATAAATACTGGATACTGATGCTGCTCGTGACGTTTCTGTTCGGAGCCTTTGTGATGAGCACAAGCGCGAATCGAAAAGTGTTCGAGCAGACTTATCAACTTGAGCCTTTGAAAAGTCTGGAAGATTCGCAGATACGCTTCAGCGACCCGTTTGAGTTGAAAGCGCGGCAGAATATCAAGATCACTGCTACGGCGAACGTAGACAATTCGTGGCTTGAAATCGAAGGCGACCTCATCAATCAGGCGACGGACGAGAGCCAGGGATTTTCGATTCCGGTCGAGTATTATCACGGCGTGGAAGACGGCGAATCCTGGAGCGAAGGGAACCAGTCGCCTGGCGTGCGCGTTTCAGCAGTGCCCGAAGGCAACTACATACTTGGGCTTGATGTGCGATGGGAGAAGTTTCAGCAACCGGCGATGCTGACTGTGAGAGTCGAACAAGGCTCGCCCAACGAGTTACACCTGTTTCTGGCGTTGTTGTTAATATCGGTGCTTCCTTTGATAATGATCTTCTATCATTTCAGCTTCGAGAGGCGAAGATGGGAAGATAGCGATTTCAGTCCATTCAATTCGGAATGAAAATTGGGGAAGAAGAATGTTAAGCAAAATCTATCTTGCTATAGGAATCCTTATCATTGCGCTATATGGCTGGGTGGCCTTCACAGGGAAAGAGTTTGGCGACCCTGAAAGAGACAAGATACCAGCCGACGTGCGCCAGTCGCCGGGCGGTTACCGCTCATTCCACGTTGTAGGCTTTCACGGAGGGAAATAATGCCAACAGACCCATTCGCAAGATTAATCATCACGACGCTGGTTTTTTCAATCATCGGAATACTGCTGTTTGCGGTGGCGTTTTGGATTATAGTCAAGGCTGCGCCGTTTTCGGTTCGCAAAGAACTTGAAGAAGATCAGAACGTCGCTCTGGGAATAGTCATTGCCTCAGTCATCATCGGCATTGCGCTCATAGTTTCCGCAGCGGTTCACGGCTAAGCATCAACAATCGCCTGTCGGCCCCCAAACTAGTTCTCTTTTTTAGATTGTTTAGAAAGGGCATTGGGATATGAGTGGAGCGAAGTGCGGACAGTGCGGTCTCATGAATTTTGGCGGCGACGGGCAGTGCCGTCGTTGCAGCACGCTTCTCTTTGCGCAGAGCCAGGTGGCCGTCAGCGAAACGGATGAAGCAAAGCCTCAAACTAAAAAGAAGATCATAAAAAGTTTGTTGAGAGTCTTTTCCCTTGCAGGATTTTTGATTTTCCTCTGGTACGCATCTTTGATCGGAACATCGGAACCCGTCGTGTTTGATCAAAAGAAAGTCGTAGACAACGCGATCAGTGTTTTAGAGAGGCAAGGATTTGATGACGAGGTGTTTGTTCTGCGCCATCTGGTACGTTATCGAGCGACGGACAACTGGCTGAATCGAAAAGCGGGGCACGATAATGCGTTCGCCTCAACTAATTTTCCATTCGAGATAGTTACCCTCTATCCGCCATTCTTCGATCAGACCAAAGATGATGTAGAGCGCGCGTTGGTTCTATTGCACGAAGCTTATCATCTGTTCGGGCACGGCGAGCCGGAAGCAGTCGAGGGCACGTGGCGAAATAAAAAGAAACTCGGTTGGACGAAAGAGATTTATGGCAACACCGCTGTTTGGACAAGCGCCAGAGAGGCCACGCAAGAACTTGCGCCGCAGCTTCTTCAATGCGGGCCGGACCACAAGGCGGATTGCACGGAATAATGAGACGGTTGATTTGAAATTCCCGATTTGAAATCTCAGAGGTTGTTTGAGAAGCTCCGTAG
>DATEKX010000084.1:0-4752 GCA_035277165.1 Blastocatellia bacterium
TATCTGCTCGCGCTGATTGCATTAGTGATTTTGTCGCCCTGTTTTTTGAGTAAAACAAGCGCCTCGGCGAGCAATTTTGATCTTCATCTGAAAGATCAGGAGACGGGCGACGATTTGTTTGTCAACTTCACCACCGGCGATTATATGTTTTTCAATGCTAAGAAACAGAGCTTCATTGCAGGCAAAGGGAAAGTAAAGATCGGCGACTGCGCGATGGAGTTGAAAGACGCGGGGCCGAATCGCAAACGCCCTGATCGCCAGGTTCACGTCTTTTTCAACCCTTGCGATAATGTAGTGAATGCCGCCTGCCAGGTCTTTGATTCAGGAGAGGATTACGCGATCAAAGAGACCGTCTGGATAAATCAAAATCAGATTTCGGCATCTGCGGATTTAGAGACGGCTGAGCCCGCTACGAATACCAGATTCGATGGCTTCTGTCTGGAAGACGATTCGAAAAACTACATACTGAGTTCCAACGGCGTCTCTTATACATTCGTGGATAGAAGAAAGGGAGTCGTTCTACAGGGAGAGAAGGGATTGATAACGAATGGGTGCAAGACGAAATTGATTCACGATGGCTCAGACCCCAAACACCCCGACCGCCACATCTATGCGGAGGTCAACACCTGCACGCGCGAAGCGATGGCTACTGTCTGGTTAGCCTCTACGCGGCAGACTTATCTGCTCAACGACACCAACATGCTCGATAGCCGTTGCACACACACGCGTAACGACTGATTGCCCGCCTGACGCAGCAAAGGCCGCAAAGACGATTGCTGAATCTTTGCGGCCTTTGCTTCTTCGGTGAAACGAATCTTACTGCGGCTTCGTCTCGTCTGGATCAATGCGGCTGGTTGTTCGCTCTGAGCTTTCCGCGCCGCCGTGCTTTCCCTCGCGCTTTCCCTTGTACTGGCGTGCCCACTCTTCGATGTTCTCGCGTATGAACTCGCCGAAGTCCTCTATATCGCGCGCGGACTTGTTCCAGAAATCTTTGAACGCGCGCTTATCAGCCCACCCCGTATTGCCCCAAGCGCCTGACCACTCGCCCCAGCCTGAACTGCGGCCAACTTCATCTTCGTAGTAAGCCGCAAGCTGGCGACAAGCCATTGCCGCGACCGTCAGCGAACTATCTGCCGGAAGCGGCTCGAATACAGCGCCCACATCCGGGTCAAGCTCTCTGAGCCGCGCAAGCACGCGGTTGTACTGTTCGACGCAAAAACGCGCGGCATCCTGACTGCTTCCCGTCCATTCTGATTGCAAAGCCATGCGCGACGTGCGGCGCAAAACATTCACTAGCTTTGCCAGTTCTTTCTCTCTTTCCATGATTCACCTCCTACTAGCAACGACCAAGCACAATTACACCAGCCCGCGCTCGCCTGCCGCCGCAGTGCCGCGCGCGATGGCGTACTCTGTCTTCGCTTCCGGCTTCGTCATCGAAATAAGCGGCAAGCTCGCCCGCCGCCATTCTGATAACTTGAGGAGAAGTTGATTCCGGGAGCGGCGTAAACAAGGGTTTGGCGGCAGGCTCAAGCACTTCGAGCCGAGCAAGCACCTTGTTGTATTGCGACGCACAGAATCGCGCAGCATCAGGCGCAGCGTTAGCCCACGCCGCATAACCTGCGGCGCGCGCGATGCGATGCAGCACATTCGTCAGTTTCACTATTTCTTTGTCTCTTTCCATTTCTCACCTCTTTGTCTTAATAGTTCTATTTGCTCGCGCAGCAACTGCTTGCCTCGATGGACGCGCCACTTGATCGTAGAAACCGGCACGCCCAGAAACGCCGCTATTCGTTTGAGCGGCATCTCGTCGAAAAACCGCAGTCGCAAAACGAGCGCGTAATCAGCGGGCAAGTTTTCAAGCGCAAGCCCAAGCTCTTCATCGCCGTCACGGACGAGCGGGTGAGCAAGAGCTTCAACCTGTTCGATCAGGAATTCATCCAGATCAACGCGGCCCGCTTTGTGCGCGCTCTCTCGCTTGCCGAATCTGAAAGCGCGATGGCGCGTGATGGCCGAAAGCCACGCGGCAAACTTCGCAGGGTCTTCAATCGAAGGCAACGCTTTGAAAGCAAGCAGCAGCGCGTCCTGCGCAACATCTTCTGCGTCTTCGCGCCCGACAACTGCTTGCGCAGCGCGCACGACAGCCGCGCGATAGCGCGTCGCAAGCAAGTCGAATGCTTCGAGGTCGCCAATAATTGACGCGACCACCAGCACTTCATCAGGCGGTTCTGCCCCCGGCTTTGCCATAATCGCCCTACATGATTATAGAGACATGAAAGCGGAAAAAGGTTAGAGCGAATTTCGATGTGCGGCAATGATTAATTTTATTTTGCTGATTCCCTCAGCTATAACGTGATAGCCTGATACCTGAATTCGGCAATGTGTACGAGTTATTCGCTATTGAATCCCGGTCAAATTGCGGATATACTTCTCTGCTCAAACCAAGAGTTGTGTCCCGTCGTGTAAATGCAACTCAATTTGTAGTGCAAAATATGAGGTGGTTATGAAAGTAATAAGCTTAGTCTTAACTGTCTTATTCTTTATTGCCAGCGTTGTTGAGTCTGTTCCCGCACAGTCGAAAAAGAAACCGCAACAACCTGATAAGATCGGTTTTCAAAAAAAAACTACAGCCGAAGATAAGCAGCCGCCTAAACGTCCCGATGAATTAGTCTATTTTGCGAACAACATCCGTTCTGCCCAGCCGGAATTTGCTGCCGATTTGTTAATTCGCCTCGCCCAGTCGGATAAGATTACAGACGCGGCATGGAAATCGGAGCTATTAGAAGAAGCTTTTCGTCTAGCCCCAAGCGTGCAACAACCATTCAAGCGTACATTTAAATCATGGAATCCGATAGATACACGAGCAGGATTCTTGGGTTATGCGTTTGAGCTTGAACTCGACACTCTGTCGCTGCAATGCCGGGTAATTAAAGCGATGCTACAGGTTGATAAAACGAAAGCTCGGTTGCTGTTTAACGAAATCTCCAAGCTCAAGCTTGGGCCTGTCAGTTGCGAAGAATCGCTTATTTATGACGTTTCCAGTTATTACTCACTTCTCGCAGACATTGCGCAAACGACATTTGACAAAAAAGAAATCCAGAGAAATGAGCACATTTACTTTCTGGAATCACGCATCAGCGATGTGGTTTCTCCGGTTCAAATCGGGCCGGTTGCAGAAGCTATTTCAGCTATAAAACTTTCCCCTGACGAAACTCAAAGACTGGTCAGTGCTCTCAGCAGCGTGCTTGGCAAAATATTGAGCCGTGATAGAGCTTTCTGGTTTTCCGACCGTGCTACAGAAACGGGAATGAACAAGCTATTGGCAACCTGCCAGGGGAGAGATGTCGCAACGGATGACCTGCTTAAAGCTTATCGGTTCTATCTAGTCAAACAACTGAGCGGCAGCCGCTGCGCCGACCCTTATGACTGGTTCAAAGGCGCGGCAACGAGATATACAGCAGGTTTCAATAGTCGTATGCTGCCAAAAACGGCAAAGAACATACAGCCAATTTCAGCAGACGAAATCAAGCCATCAGAAATTACGGGAGAAGAGAGCCTTCATCTCTACTGGCAATCGCCCAAGTCTCAAGAGTTTCTGGCTAAGAGGCAGAAGCTTAATGTGGGGATTGATAACAAGCGGATCAGTGATACGGAAAGGAATACTGCGGATTGGCGATCTAAGGTAAACGATCTTGTAAAGGACATGATTAACTGGCATAAGGAAGATGAAAAGTCAGAAGAAGACTATTTTCATCAGAAATGCATTATATATGCGGGTCTTCTTGACCTGTTGGTATCGGGTCCTACATACGATTATGTACTGAAGAATTACGTATCGCTTCTCAACGGATTTGATCTACAGCGTGACAGTAGAATTGAATGGTTTTGGCAGGCCAAGCATATAATCCAGATCATCACTACCGCACCGGGAGAAATACGCTCAAAGCTGATGGGAGAATTAGACGTTTCAAGAAACCCCGTTCTCTATTTATATACAGAACTGGGGAGACTGAATACACTGCCAATCGCGTCGAAAATGTAGCGAATAGCAGATTTCATTCAAGAGTTGATGCTGAGATAACCCAGCATCAACTTTAGCCCTGAGAGTAAACCTCGCTCAGTATTTTCTTTGCCTTTTCGATCATGGCCGGTGAGGCTTTGCTGCTCGTCCCTGTGTTGAACGGCGGCTGCGGATCATACTCTATTAACAGTTGAACCGTCTGCGCCATCTCTTCGCCGCGTTCGAGCGCGACTAGCTGCAATGCCATGTCAATGCCTGCCGAAACGCCCGCCGCCGTAATCACTTTGCCCTGACGCACGAATCGCTTGCTGACAGGCTTCGCGCCGAACATCTTCAGATTATCGATAGTGCTCCAATAAGTCGTCGCCTCCAATCCTTTCAGCAAGCCCGCCGCGCCCAGAATCAACGAGCCTGTGCAGACCGATGTTGTCCATTTAGTCTTTTCGTGCAAGCCGCGAATCCATTGCAGGACTTCCTTATCACCGAGCTGCGCCCTCGGGTCGCCGCCCGGCACAACCAGTATGTCTGCGTCCGCAATATCATTGATTCCATATTCAGCGTTCAACATCTGAAGACCGGAATCGGGCTTAACAAGACCGGCTTTCTTGGCGGCAAAGCGCACTCGCGCGCCCGGCACCGAGCGTAAAACTTCATAAGGGCCGATTGCATCCAGCACTGTCATTCGATTGTAAAGGTAGATTACTACGTTGAGCGCGTTGTCCATCTCTTTCCCT
>DATEKX010000085.1:0-5954 GCA_035277165.1 Blastocatellia bacterium
CATAGCAAAAAATAAGATCGTCAAACAGAGAAGTAGACTAGTCGGCTTCACCCGCTCCTCCTGATTTAGGAATCTGGATTTCGGCTGGCGCAAACTCCACTGCGTCTGCGCTGACGAGATAATAAAATGTTTTGCCTCGCGCTCCTGCGAGCGCGTCTTTGATAAACTCGCCGTGAACGTGACCATACACGCACACATCGGCTCTGTGTTCGTCAATCAATTCGGTGAACGCGCTCGGCTCGCGACGGTCATTGGTCGGCGGATAATGCAACGCGACAATCAACGAATCGTACTCGCTTTCACGACCTTTTAGCGATTCGAGCGCGGCGCGAAGCCTGCCCGCTTCACGCTCGTAAATCTTCGCATCGTGTTCTTTGAAGTAAGTATCATTCGGGCAAAGCCAGCCTCGCGTTCCGGCAATGGCAACCCGGTTCTCTATGATCGAAGTCCCATGTAAGAATCGGATTGAAGGATCAAGCGCCTTGCTCATCTTAGCGAGCGACTGCCACCAGTAATCGTGATTTCCTTTTAGCATCAATTTGCGGCCTTTCATCTGCCCGATGCGCGCAAGATCAGGCATCGCATCTTCGAGTCGCATAGCCCAGCTTGTGTCTCCGACTATGAGCAACAGATCATCCGTGCGCCCGATTTGCTCCCACGACTCGAATATCTTTCGATCATGGTTGCGCCAGTTGTCGCCGAACCTGTCCATCGTCTTGCCCGTCCCGCTTTCAAGGTGCATATCTCCGATTGCAAATATTCTCATCTGTTTCAAAGTGGAAGGCGAAGGACTGCAGCGCAGCCGCGCCCGCTCTTTCGATTTTCGAGCGTGAGCGTGCCGCTGTGCGCTTCTGCAATCTGGCGACTGAGCACGAGGCCGATGCCTGAGCCTCCGGGCTTGGTCGTGAAGAAAGGCACGAACAGATTAGATGTATTCGACAGGCCCGGCCCCTCGTCCTCGATGCTGAGTTCGATGACCCCGCTGATTTTTCTCCACGACACCTGCACGCCTCCGCCCGTTTCCATTGACGCATCAACTGCGTTGCGCACCAGATTGATCAAAAGTTGCTCTAACTGATCGCCGTCGGCGCGAATTGTGATTTCAGGGCCGGGCTTTAATGAGACATTGAATCTGGTTTCAAGTCTGACTACGCGCTTGACAAGGGCGCTGACGCTGAGCGGTTGCAGTCTTGGCAACGGGAGCCGAGCGAGCTTTGAATAAGCATCCATGAAACGACTGAGCGAAGCGGCGCGCGATGAAATTACGCCAAGCCCGCGTTGCATGTCATCTTTCCAATCCGGCGGCTGTTGTTCGCGCGAAATTATGCTTTCCAGACTTCCTGCGATTGATTTGATAGGCGCGAGCGAGTTGTTCAATTCATGTCCCAGAACGCGAACCAATCGCTGCCATGCCTGTCGCTCTTCTTCTCTGAGAGCGCGGCTCAAATCCGAAAGCACGAGCAGTTGATGCGATACGCCTCGCTCGCGAAATGTTGTGCGGCGCACTTCCCAGCGAGCGACGCCGCCGGGAAAAGACATTTGAAGAGTGCGCACGTCGTCGCCAATCAAACAATCGACAAGCCCTAGCTCTGTTGCGCTTCGACCCGTGACGCGCTCGGCAGGTTGAGCAAGCAATCGCTCGCCCGCCCGATTCACGAGTCGCAGTTTTTGTTCGTGGTCGAACGCAAAGACGGCGACTTCGATTTCAGCCATCACTGTTCTGAGCAATGCCGTTGCTTCCAAAGCGCCCAGCCGTTGCTCGCGCAAAATCTGGCCCAGATAATTGACTTCCATCATGGCTTCGCCCAGCGCATCGTTAGGCGAGGCATCGCGCGCGCGTATCGAAAAATCGCCTTCACGGAGCGCGGCCAGCAGGTTCGATAATGTTTGAAGCGGGAAGACGAGGCGTTCTCTCAGCGCGTAAGAAAATCCGAGCCAGAACCCGACTATCACAACCGTCAGAGTCCATTCGTCCTTTGCGCTGAATCCCCCGCTCCACAAGAGAATCATCGAAACGAGCACGCCGGGGAAACCCGCCGCAAGCGACATCAAAAGCAGACGGCGATCAAGCCGAGGCCGCAATCTGGTCTTTGCCGACAGCGGCTTTACCGTTCGAGTCTGTGATGCGGAGGATGTTTTTGCTGAGGTCTCTTTTATCGCACCCGGCTGTGCATCGCCTGCCGTCGAACTGTCTGGAGGCGACGTGATTTCAGTTGCAGTCTCGGATGCCGAATTCATCATTGTCAGACTCACAGGCCGAATCGTTGCAGGCGGCGATAGAGAGCGCTGCGACTCAAGCCGAGCTTCTCTGCCGCGCGACTGACGTTGCCGTCGCACTGCGCGAGCGTCTTTTGAATCAGGAAGCCTTCGACCTCTTCAAGGCTCATGTCTTCGAGCCGTCGCGAAACCTCGCGCCCCGATTGCAGTCCAAGGTCTCGCGCCTCCAAACTGGCTCCTGGAGCCATTAGTACGCCGCGTTCGATTGCGTGATCGAGTTCTCGAACATTGCCCGGCCATGCATATCTCATCAACGCCTGCATGGCCCCATCGTCGAAGCCTTCGAGGTTTTTGCGATACCTCTGAGCGTGCTGGCGAAGAAAGTGCATCGCCAGAATCGCTATGTCCTCGCGGCGGTCGCGCAGAGGAGGGAGGTGAATCTCAACCGTATTCAAACGGAAGAGCAGGTCTTGCCGGAACCGCCCAGCCGTGACCTCTTCGTTTATGTCGGCATTGGTTGCAGAGACGATTCGCACGTTCGCTCTGCGCGTTTTTGAAGACCCCACGCGCTCGAATTCGCCCGTCTCAAGCACACGCAAAAGCTTTGGCTGATGCTTAACCGGAAGGTTGGCAATTTCATCCAGGAACAGTGTGCCGCTTTCGGCCATTTCAAATCTGCCCACACGGTCTGTCTTGGCATCAGTAAACGCGCCTTTGACGTGGCCGAAGAGTTCGCTCTCAAAGACGCCTTCGGACAACCCGCCGATGTTTACAGTGACCATCGGTTTTGACGCGCGCTCAGAAACCGCGTGCAGTGTTTGAGCGACCACGCCTTTGCCCGTTCCGTTTTCGCCTGTGATCAAAACATTCGCGTCCGAAGGCCCGACGCGGGAAATCATCTCCAATACAGGTTGCATCACTGCCGACCCTGCGATCAGATTGGGCATCTTGTCATTGCGCAGTATCTGGTTTTCAGCTTCGAGTCGCTGCCCGCGCCTGAGCGCCTGCCCCAGTTCGATTTGCGTTTTGAGAATAGTCATCAGCCGCGCGTTGTCCCAGGGCTTTTGAACGAAGTCGCGCGCGCCTCGTCGCATGGCTTCGACCGCTACATCAACGCTGCCCCAGGCGGTCATCACTATCACAGGCAATGTGCTATCGAGTTTTTGTATTCGCGTGAGAAGATCGAGCCCTTCCTGCCCTGACGTAGTGTCTCGCGCATAGTTTAAGTCCATCAACAAAACATCGAAATCGCGCTCCACAAGCGCCTCGAAGATGGCGGCAGGAGCATTGGCAGTCTCTATCTTGTAGCCTTCGCCTTTCAGCAATAAACGAAGCGCTTCAAGCACGTCGGCCTGATCGTCGGCAACTAAAACACGTGATGTAGGTGAGTCGTGAGTTTTCATATCGAATTATTCAAACGAGCCTAGATTATATTAACCCCTCTCTCAAATCAAAACTAGGCCGGGCTTTGCTCGAAAAACAAAGCGGCACCCCGCGAATTCCTCGCGAGATGCCGCCCATTTCCTGGTCAGCATCGAACTGAAACAACCACGTTGCCCGATTAATTAGAGAGAGGGTGGGCTGATCTTCATCAGGCCACTTCAAATCCGCTCTCTTTCAACTCGTGCTCGGCCTTCGGTTCGTGCTCTTCGTCAACGACGCGACCGTCGAACAGATGTATCTGTCGGTCCGAATGCTTTGCGTATCGCGGATCGTGAGTGACCATGCAGATGGTCGCGCCCTGCTGATGCAACTCGCGCATCAAATCCATGACTGCCTCGCCGTTTGTCGAGTCGAGGTTTCCGGTCGGCTCGTCGGCAAGCAGTATCAGCGGGTCGCCTGCGACTGCGCGAGCAACGGCTACGCGCTGCTGCTGACCGCCGGACAACTGGCTGGGCAGGTGTTTCGCGCGATGCGCCATGCCGACTTTTTCAAGGGCGTCCATGACGCGCTTTTTGCGCTCAGGTGCTTTCAAGCCGCGATAGGTCAGCGGAAGCTCTACGTTCTCGTAAACGTTGAGGTCGCCGATGAGGTTAAAACTCTGGAATATGAACCCAACTTCGCGATTGCGAATGCGGGCGCGCTCCGACAGCGGCAAATCAGCAACAGACCTGCCGTTGAGATTGTATTCGCCGTCGGTTGGCGAGTCTAACAGTCCGAGTATCGAAAGCAGCGTGGATTTACCACAGCCCGACGGACCGGCGATTGAAATGTACTCGCCTTTTTTGATCTCCATGTGAATCCCCGCAAGTGCGTGGGTTTCTACTTCGTCAGTCAAAAACACTTTTGTGACGCCATCGAGTCGAATCAACGGTTGGTCAGTTGCGCTCATTTCCTTTCATTCCTCCTGAAGATTTTCTTAATCCAGCAACCTGTTGCGATCAGTTTTGAAGTTAAGAATACAATTTTTACCGCGCTTGCTTGCTAAATGCAAACTGCGAGGCTGATTTTTGAGAACTGCTAATTCAAACGAATGCGATCTGAATTGTCCCACTGCGATGTGTCGGATAGGATAACCAGATCACCCTCCTTGAGGCCATCAAGCACTTCGATTTGGTTTACAGAACTGCGGCCAAGTTTGACCTGCACGCGAGATGCGGCTGTTCTGTCCGGCTCGACTTTGAACAAGCCGACCGTGCTGTTTTCCTGCCCGTGAACAGGGCGGCTAACCCAAAGTACGTTTTCGAGTCTTTCAAGCAGAATAGTTCCGTCAACGCTCAAATCCGCGACAGCGCCTTTGGGCAATTCGCCGTCAAGCGATGCGTCCACAGTTCGCGTGCCGTTTTGTACCGAAGGGTCTATGCGAATAACTTTGCCGGGAATCTTGCCGTTGCGAGTGTCAATTTCGACTTCCTGGCCTAGCTGAATGTCTTTGGCTTGAGTTTCAGCGATTCTCAGTTCGGCTTTGAGTCGTAAGGGATTCGCAACTCGCGCAAGGTTTTGTCCTAAGGTGACCTGCTGCCCGACCTGAACCTCAACCGTTTGCAAAACGCCATCAATGCCCGCTCGGACTTTGAGCGCTTCGAGTTGAGTTCGCCTGAGTTGCACGGCGTCTTTAAGCTGACGCACCTGCTCGTCTTCGGCGGCCAATCTAGCTTTGATTTCCTCCTGGTTGGCCAAAAGGCGCTGTTCTTCTATCTTCTGGCGATTTTCAAGATCAGAAGCGGCGATTTCCTGAAGGTTGACTTCGAGGGACGATTTCAAGCCCTTTGAGCCTAATTCTCTGAACACCTCAGCCTGCATCTTGGCTTTTTTGAAATCTGACGTTACCTGTTGCAGGGTAGACTTCTGATCGAGAAGCTGTTTGCCCATCTGAGCCTTGAGCGTATTGAGATTGGCTCCTGCGCCTCTGTATCGCGATTCGGCGTCGAGGAATGCCTGCTCGATTTCCGGGTTGCTCAATTCGAGCAAAATCGAACCAGCCGACACATGATCGCCCTGCTGCGCGAGTCTCTTCTCGACGCGGCCTTGCGAGATAGCAGGGATGTAGCGAATCTCTTCGGGGACGAGCGTGCCAAGTCCGCGCACCTGGCGAAGCATGTTCCCGCGTTTGACCGTGTCTTTGAATAGAGTGCCGTCCGGCGCGCTCGGGTCGGCAGGCTTGAGCCGTGAAACGGCTAATGTAATACCTCCGACTGCCAGAATTGCCGCCAGAGAATAAAGAATTTTGCGGATTCGTTTCTTATTTTTAGCCGATTTTCTTGGTACGTCCATAGCTTCCTCCGAAAACCTATAGG
>DATEKX010000086.1:0-4954 GCA_035277165.1 Blastocatellia bacterium
GCGACTGCGATTATAATGAATAAGGATTTCATAACAGGATTCGACAATCGCTTACAGGACGTGATGCGTGACGTAGGAGATTTGAACGGGAACTCCGCCATTGACCTTCACTTTGATGAGCACCTGATAAAACAACGGCAATTTTGGCGAATCGCTCGATTGCGATGTGTCGAGGTGAGTTATCAGGTCTTTTATGTGTTCAGGCTTCGTCACATATTCTGCGGCAGCCTGCGTGCCGAAGGTCGTAATGCCTGCCAGTATCATCAAACGGTGCTTCTCGTCCAACCCGCGAAGCAGGCTGATCACAGCATAGTCTTCTGAAATCTGACTTCGCGAAGGCCCTTCCTGTCTCGCCAGATAGGTTGGCTGTTCTCCCGTTTTCGGCTTGGTGTTGACTATTCCCAAAGACATGTTCTGTTTGTCATCTTTGAGAGGCTGAAATACGAAATCCTGTTGCTGAGGCAAATCACGCAGCACAAAATTCTCAGCCGGAGAGCCGAGTATGATGATGTTTTCAGTCTTCAAATCGTCCCACGTCAGCATCAGACTGCGTTTGACGCGAATCGAACGGCTCGCTTTGTAGAAAAGGTCTCCCAGAGAATAAACCCCAAGCACCTCGCCGATTCCTGTGTAATGATCTGTGACGACGGATTCGCTGTCTTCTTTAACGCCTGAGGTCTGAGACGCGGCGGGCGAGCCGACGTTTGTGGGAGCCGAACCCATCGGCTTCAATACCTTCATTCCCGTTTCAGCCGTGCCTCGAAACAGCGCGTTGCTGAAGGCCACGAGCACAGGCTCCGGCGAGTGGAAAAAATCACCCCAGAGCGGAGAGGCCGCCTGAACTTCAGCGGGTTGAATCGTTTTTGAAGCGAGAGAATCTTTTAAGCGGTTCGCGTCTGATTTGTAATTGAAAGCCAGCGCGCCAAGCGCAAACGCAAGTAACGCGAGAGCGCCTATCGCAAGCCCCGTCCAACTAGCTTTGATGGCCGATTGTTTGACTGGAATGGATGCGATCTCAGGCGCGAGGCCCTCGGAGGCGGTTGACCCGTTTGTGCCTTCGATGTAAGCGAAGGTCGGGGAGTAATGTCCCTTTGGCAGGTCTATTAATATACGGTCGTGTTTTCCTTCGGTCGCATAGTATTCCTGCAGCTTCGTCCTCAGCCTTCCGGCCTGCACGCGCACGACCGAATCGCTTCGAGAGTCATAGTTGTTGCTGCGACCGAAGACCTCAGTTGCAATAGTGTATTCTTTTAGTGAGGCGTCCTGATTATCAACCGCCTTTGTCACTACAAACCGGAGGAAGGCTCTCAGACTCTCCGATCCTTGCAAGATTCGGCTGCCCAAAAGCCTCTCTAGTTGTTCCAGCTTTTCTTCCCTTGCAGGAATCATAGAAGTAACCCGTTACTGACCCCAAGTAACAAACGATTCAACCTCTCTTAAACACTGGACTTTCAGCCGGGTAACCGTATTATACACTCATTAACTCTCTAAGCAAGCACCGGCAGGTTTATCCTCAAGTCGCGACTTGAGAGAGTTTTCCCTTCATTAATTTATAGTTATTCGAGTTGCTTAAAACATGAAGAAGCGGCGGCTAAGGGCTTATGACTGAGGCGGTCATTTGTGTTTTGCAAGGCGCGCTACCAATGCGACATTGACAGAGGCTTGAGAGTAGGACTAGGCTCGCATCAGCCGGTAAGTCCGTAGATTTATAACCAGGCTTAATCGCAAAAATCAGTCGGGATGGCACGCAGCCGTTCCATTCGTGCTTTCTAATTTAGAAACTGCTCACATAGGGAAGGGCCGGAAGTACACAATGTATGTACGAAGGCCGCCCGCTCACAGAACTTGAGGGAACCAAATCATGACAAAGCATCGAACTTTGTTTTTTATCAACGCAGTTGCTTTACTGCTTACGATTCTGGCGTTTTCAACACAAGCCCAAACGAATAAAGCCACCATCGTCGGTACGGTTACCGACCCAGGCGGGGCCGTGGTTGCTGGCGCTAACGTTACAGTCGTTAATATAGACACCAATGCCGAGCGCAAGGTCACGACGAATGAGGACGGAACATTTGTTGTAGCGCTGCTCGACATCGGGAATTATAAGGTGACCGCGAGCGCATCGGGCTTTAAGGATGTCGCGCGCGAAAACATAGTTTTGCAAATAGGCGACCGCCTCCCGGTTGATATACAACTGTCGCAGGCGTCGGGCACAAGCGAAACTGTAGAGATAACGGCTGGCGCTCCGATCATCGAGCGCGAGTCGAGTGATCGCAGCGGCGTCATCACAGGTCGCGAAGTTACTGAATTGCCGTTGTCGGGTCGCAACTTCACATTGCTTGCAACGCTAATGCCGGGTGTCGCGCGCGGCTCAAACGTCGGTTTTGGCGGCTCAGGCCCCGACTCGCGCCAGTTCAACAACGGCGACCCTCGCGCAGGCAGCGGCGGCCCGAACAGTTCCAATGCGCAGGGCGATACTCCGACCGCGCGCTTTGCTCGTTCAGGCGGCGGGTCGCTAGTCGTCAATGGACAGCGCCCGACCAACAACAACTTCTCGCTCGACGGCGTTGATAACAACGAGCCGCAATTCGGAAGCATCGGCGTGTTTCCAAACCCCGACGCGATAGCCGAATTCAAAGTCACGACCAGCATCCCGCCTGCCGAAGTTGGCCGCGCTGCCGGAGCCGTCATCAATACGAACATCAAATCCGGCACTAATCAGTTTCACGGGTCGCTCTACTATTACGGACAGAACTCAGCGCTCAATGCTTTTCACCCGCTGCTCAAACGTGATCGCGCACTGGCCATTAGTCGCGGTGATCTCTCGATTCCCGATAAAGCCGTTCAACAGATTCATGAATTCGGCGGCACGGTCGGTGGCCCGATCTTCAAGAATCGCACCTTCTTCTTTTACGATTATCTGGGACAGCGCAACAACATCCCGTTCCCGTTTACAACGACTGTGCCGACCGCGGGGTCTCGCAACGGAGATTTCTCGGCCTTCGCAAGTTGCGGCGGAATCAAAGACCCGCTGACGGGCGTGAACTTTCCCAACAACCGAATCCCGAACAACAGGATTGACCCGATAGCGCAAAGGATATTGAACCTATACCCGTTGCCGACAGCCGATATTGCCTGTCCGGGCGGCACCAGTGCGCCGAACTTTTTTTCGCAACGCGAAAACCGCGAGGTCATCAACAATCACGGAATCAAGATTGATCACAGGCTGACGGATAATAACTCTTTAAGCGGGCGCTTCAACGATCAGCGTTTGATGAATGTGCGCGAGAACTTCTTCCCGACCAGCCTGATCGGCCCTCCCGGTTTGCCTACGGCAGGATTCGGTGCTGGCGAAGAGGTCGGTAATACGCGCGCCGTAACCGTCAGCGATACGCACACCTTCAGCCCGACCGTGCTCAACGAGTTTCGGTTCGGATTCACTCAACTCAACCTCGGCATCAACAACTGCGGCGTGCTGGGCGCTTGTGGAGTCAGCCCGACCTGGTCGTCGGATGTCGGCGTCCCGAACTCGAATCTCGGAGGCGACGAAACGACGGGCGGACTCGGCATCGGGTTCAACGGCAACACGGGCGTCGAGTTCTTAGGCGACGGCGGATTGTTCCGAGCCAAGAGCAAGAATCCCTACTTCGCTGATTCGCTGACGATCATCAAGGACAACCACTCGATCAAAACCGGCGCGGAAGTTCGGTTGCGTTACCTCGAAACAATCTGCGGCGGCTGCGCGGGATTCGAGAAAGGCGCTATCGGATTTGGCGATCAGGGTCTGCCTACAGGCACGGGCAACTCTGTAGCGAATGCTCTGCTTAGCATCACAGCCGGAGGCTTTTCTCAGCGAAGCCGTACTTTCGGCGGCCCGTTCAACTTGCGCATGCAAGAGTATGGGTTCTTCGTACAGGATGACTGGAAGGTCAACGACCGGCTCACCTTGAATCTCGGCCTGCGCTATGACCTGTTGCCCGGCCCGACGGCGCCGACAGAAAAGGATGGCCGCATCGGTTACTACTTCATTGACGAAAGGCGTGTCGTCGTAGCCGAGGACAGCAAAGACCGAGTCGTTGAACTGGACAAGAACAATTTCGGCCCGCGCATAGGCGTGGCCTACGCTGTGAATGAAGCGAAGACTATGGTATTGCGCGGCGGTTACGCGTTGGTTTACACGCTTGACGGCGTGGACTACCCACCGGCGGTTCGCAATCCTCCGAGCACGAACATCGTCTTTGATACCTTCACGCTGGCGCAGGGGCCGCCTAACCCGCAGCCGCTCGACCCGAACAATGTGCCGACCGGCACGGGCCTGTTCAGTGTGGACAAACAGCAGAAGAACGGTCTCGTTCAACAGTTCCAGTTTAGCTTCCAGTACCAGTTCGCAAAAGACTGGGCGTTGGATATCGGGTACGTCGGCAACAGGACGAAAGACCTGCTCGCTACCTTCCAGCAAGGCGCGGGAGGACAGGGGCTTGCGCGCAATAGCGCCAATGGGCTTATTAACAGCGTGTTGTTGTATTCGAATGCCGCAGAATCAACTTATGATGGATTGCAGATACAGTTGATAAAGCGGCTGGCGAAGAATATACAGGGGCAGGTTTCTTACACCTGGAGCCATACCATTGATAATGCGACGGGCGTATTCAACGGAATTGGCGACAGCAAGAACCAGGGCCGTCAAGGGCCTTCCAATCCGTTTGATCTCGATTTTGATCGAGGCAATTCGGCTCTCGACATTCGGCACCTGCTTTCAGCGAATGCCATCATTGATTTGCCGTTCGGCAAGGGGCAGCGCTTCATGAATGAAAGCGGAATAGCCGACGCCATATTGGGCGGGTGGCAGGTCAACACAGTCATCAGCGCGCGAAGCGGGTTCCCGTTCAGCATCGTCTGCCAATGTTTTGCCATTCGTCCGAATCTGATCAGCGACCCGTTTGCTAATGTACCG
>DATEKX010000087.1:0-2139 GCA_035277165.1 Blastocatellia bacterium
GCACCGCATAGTCTTCGGGGTTTCCGCTGTGCGCATAGACGACCGGCGCAGTCACTTCACCCGACGCCGAAAGACCGAGATAGCCAGAGCGCACCTGCGGGTTCTTCGTGTCAGGGTCAACGTCGTAAGCGTCTTCGCGGAGGCTGGCTTTGTAACGAACGGGCGCGACCATCTCGACCGCGACTTCGCGCGGGTAAGAACTGAGCACATCATAGCGATGAATCTTTACCTCTTCCCATCCTTGCTGCTTCCAGTTTTCTGCGATGTTGCGTGCCAGTTCGTTGTTGCGCTCGGAGCCTGCCGGGTGCGGTTCGGCTGTGAAGTAGCGATGAAGTTTTCGCGCTTCTTCGGGTGACGGAATGCGTTTGAATTTTTCTTCAATCTGCTTTTGTGTTTGCGCTGCTTGCTGAGAGAAACCTGACATGCGTTGTTGAGCAATCGCGTTGAAAGAGAGGCTTAGAACAGAGAGCATTGCCGTCGTCGAAGAAAGCATTCGCCGGATGCTTCGAGTTGTCGTCATAGAATTATCGCTCCCGTGTGCAATCAGATAAGCGCGGCAATTCTATCGCAGGAGTTTCGATTGTCAATGCAGCGGCGAATACATCGCCTTATTAGCTTTATCTCACCTTTCAACTCTTTGACTCATCTCATCGCTGTCACAAGCTGCGGCGCTTGCATTTGTACTACCTTCCCCGCCTTCATCAGGCTCGTCTCCTCATTCGCCTGCTTATACATCTCTGGCAAATGCAAGCTTATAGAGATGAGTCTTATATTCTTTTACGCTGCTGCCGTCGCTTGAGCCTGTCGCCCCCATTGCGTACACCATCCAGCAAAAGCTTCTGTCTTGCGTCACGTACATGAGGCGGCAGGGTAACTCGACCGTCGCGCTGCGGCGCACCGTCATGGACTGAGTATCAAGTTGCAGAATAGTTCTCCCATGCGAGACGAACAAAGGAGTGTTGTACAGTGACATGCCCAGACTCGCGGCGCGCTGGCTTCTGTTCAGCCCTTGCCGTGCCTCCGCGCTTCGGATGTCCATGATAAAGGGGCTAATAGTCTCTTTGGTCGGAAGCAGAATTGTTTTGTGCTTCTCCCGCAAGTTTCTGGTGTTGACGCGCGAGATTTTCAGTTCCATGCCGTTCGGCTCGGAATGCGCGCAGTAAATCCAGTCACCCACGTTATCGAACAGAATGGCTTCTTCTCTGCCGGTGCCTTCAAGCGCGATCACATCAATCTTTTCAGACCGGCTTTCAATCACAATCAGTCCGCCTTCGATGCAAATGGCGACCTTTCTGCCGATCTGCGAGTTTCTGATAGGCTCGATAGCCATCGGAGGGTTGGTTAAAGAAGTGACCCAGGCAGGAGCACCCGCAACTCGATTCTGCTCGCGCACGCCGCGCACAGAGTCCAAGGTTAATAACTCCGAAGGTTCGCCCGCAGCAGGATGAGCATGCCCCCTCATCAAACTGTACTTATACTTGATGCTCTGAAGGTTTGTTTGATCTATATTCGTAGCCAGCACGTATATCTCGTCGTCCCCGGAGGTCTTCATGCCTGTAACGACGCCGCACTTGAACTGTCTCGGCTCGCCTTTAGGTTGCAGCGAATTGTCGAACAGGCGCGCGGTAGTATCGCCGAACATCGCGAATACCTTGTCGTCCGAAATATCTATGCTATTGGGAAGAGAGAAAATTCCTTTGCCTGTGAAAGTGGCGCTCGGTTTAGTGGCGAGGCTATTGAGGTCTACGCTACAGACCTGAACCTGTGATACGTTTTGCGGGTTGGCTGTCGGGATGTAGATAAGATCACTCATGCGCTTGAATCCGCTCGCCGCATCGCCGATCAAAACCGCGTTCAATTCCTGCTTGAGCTGATATCCGATCTGGCAAACGTAAACCGGGGTGTTAGTCGCAGATAGGGTTTTCTTTCTATCCAGAGTTTCAACCTCAAGCGACGGGTCGCCGGGCTTCAACATCCTGACCATCTGGACTACGGCAGCCGTTGATTTATCGGTATTAATTCTTACCATGCAGTCTTTGGTCACAGTCTCGGACGAAGACGCGATGCCGGGCAGCTTAGCGAAATCAAGGTTAAATCGCAGCTCGCCCAAGTGGGGTGACACGAGTGAAAAGTCAGGAG
>DATEKX010000088.1:0-9507 GCA_035277165.1 Blastocatellia bacterium
CGGGGCCGATCAACTCTTCGACGTAATATGTGTCTTTGTACTGCGGGTTCTTGGTTCCGGTGCTCGCCCACAGAGGCCGCTGCGCCTGCGCCCCTTTCGCGCGGAGCTTTTCAAATCGCTCGCTGTTGAATATCTCTTTGAAACGTTGATACATGAGGCGCGCGTTTGCGATGGCGGATTTACCAAGAAGCGCCGACAGCTTCTCTTTTTCGGCGTCGTCGCTTGAGCGACGAATACGAAACTCAATCTGGTTATCAAGCGCCGTGTCAATGCGGCTGACGAATACGCTTGCGACCGAAGCTATATTGTCTAGAGGCTCTCCGGCTTCCGCTCTTTTTTCAAGGCCGCGAATATAGCTTTCCGCAACCTGTTCGTAAGTTTCCTGAGAGAATATGAGTGTGACGTTGACGTTGAGGCCGCTTGCAATAGCCTGCTCGATTGCGGGGATTCCGGCGGGCGTGGCTGGAATCTTTATCATCACGTTCCTGCGCCCGAGCGCGGCCCACAATCGTTTGGCTTCGGCAACAGTGCTGTCTGTGTCGTTGGCCAGCAGCGGCGATACTTCGAGGCTCACATAACCGTCAACGCCTTTTGTGCGGTCGTAGACCCCTGCCAACAGGTCTGCTGTGCGCTGAATGTCTTCGATGACGAGGGCTTCATAGATGTCGTTTATGTCTTTGCCATCTGCAATCAGCTTGCGCATGGCCTCGTCGTAATCGGTGCTGCCCGCGATGGCTTTTTCAAATATTGCGGGATTTGAAGTCACTCCGCGAAGATCATCGCCGCTGATTTTGCGTTCAATGTCGCCCGTGTCAATCAGCGCGCGGCGAATGTTATCGTACCATATGCTCTGTCCGTGTTTTTGCAATTCGACTAATGGATTCTCGCTCATGATTTATCCTCGTTGTGCAGGGGCGACTATAGAGTGTCGCCCTTACATGACATGAAAATTATGCTTTGTTTTGCTCAATGCTCGCGCGGGCCTGGGCGACGACGTTTTCGACCGTGAAGCCGAACTGCTTGAGCAATTCTTTTAGCGGAGCCGACGCGCCGAATTCTCTACGCGCGACTATGCGGCCATCAAGTCCGACATACCCGCGCCATCCTAAAGTCGAACCGGCTTCGACCGCTACTCGCGCTCGCACAGCAGGCGGCAGCACCGATGCGCGATACTCGTCCGACTGGCGCTCGAACAATTCACAACACGGCATACTGACGACTCGCGCTTTTACGCCTTCCGCTTTTAATTGCTCGTAAGCGCCTACGCACAACTGCACCTCTGATCCTGTTCCCATCAAAATAACGTCGGGCGTGCCGTCGCAGTCTGCAAGGATGTAAGCGCCTTGCCTCGTGCCTTCGGCTGAAGCGTATTTCGCGCGATCAAAAGTCGGAAGCGGCTGGCGGCTCAAGATCAGCGCATAGGGTTGATCTTTCGAGGTCATTATTATTCGCCATGCTTGGGCGACTTCGTTGGCGTCTGAGGGTCGCATCACGCATAGCTGCGGAATGGCGCGCAAAGAAATCAACTGCTCGATTGGTTGATGCGTCGGCCCGTCTTCGCCCACGCCGATTGAATCGTGCGTGAAGATGTAATTCACGGGCAACTCCATCAGAGCGGACAACCTGATGGGCGCGCGCATGTAATCAGAGAAGATCAAAAAGCCTGAGCCATAAGCCCTCAGCTTCGATAAAGCCATGCCGTTTAAGGTAGCTCCCATCGCGTGTTCGCGTATGCCGAAGTGGAAATTGCGGCCCGAGTAAGAACCCGCTTCAAAGTCGCCGCCGTTTGTCATTCGCGTCTTTGTCGAAGGCGCAAGATCGGCTGATCCGCCGATCATCCACGGCACGCGCTCTGCGATGGCGTTCAATATTTTCGCGCTGGCGTCGCGCCCGGCCACGCCTTTTTCGTCCGTGGGGAAGACAGGAATCCCGGCATCCCATCCATCGGGCAGGTCGCCGCGCTGCATGGTTTCCCACTCTGCGGCCAGATCGGGATGAGCCTCTTTGTAGGCGGCGAATCTCTCGTTCCATTCTGCTTCCGCCTGCTCGCCGCGCTTGACTGAACGCTCTGAATAAGCTCGCACCTCGTCAGGCACGAGGAACTTCGCATCAGGAGGCCAGCCGTAACGCTGTTTGGTCAAGCGGATCTCTTCTTCGCCGAGCGGTTCGCCGTGCGCCGCATGCGTGTCCTGTTTGTTCGGCGCGCCCCAGGCGATGTGACTGTCTACGATGAGGAGCGTTGGGCGGTCTGTTTCTTTCTGTGCCCGCTGCAGGGATTGATCGAGCAGGTCGAGATCATTCGCGTCGCCGACCCTCATCACGTTCCAATGATAAGACATGAAACGCGAAGCAACGTCGTCCGTGAAAGCGAGCGCCGTGTTGCCTTCAATCGTGATGTGATTGTTATCGTAAATCCAGACCAGATTGCTCAGTTGGAGGTGGCCCGCCAGCGAAGCGGCTTCCTGTGATACGCCTTCCATCAAACATCCGTCGCCTGCGATTGCATAGACGCGATGGTTGACTATCTCGTGACCGGGGCGGTTAAAGTGCGCCGCAAGCCATCGCTCGGCAATCGCCATGCCGACGGAGTTCGCAACGCCCTGACCGAGCGGGCCTGTTGTTGTTTCGACTCCCGCCGTGTGCCCGTATTCGGGATGACCCGGCGTGAGCGAGCCCCATTGCCTGAATCGTTTAAGTTCTTCGAGCGGCAGGTCGTAACCCGAAATGTGGAGCATGGCGTAAAGCAGCATCGAAGCATGACCCGCCGAAAGCACAAAACGGTCGCGATCAGGCCATGCGGGATTGTGCGGGTTGTGGCGCAAAAAGCGGTCCCACAAAACATAAGCGACAGGCGCAAGAGCCATAGGCGTGCCGGGATGGCCGGAGTTCGCCTGCTGCACTGCGTCCATTGCGAGAGTGCGAACAGTATTTATACATAGCTCATCGAGTTTATTGTCGTGTTTTAAGGTATCGTCGGTTGGCATAGGCTGACTCATGACTTGAAACTCCTTTTGAAAATACAGATTGAAAAGAACATCGCCCGGCGGCGTTTGAAAGCGGGAAGTCTACCACTAAATGGCGATAACTTGAATACCAATTCTCCGTTTTCAAATTCCGGTTTTGCGCATCATCGAAACGAACCGGAGGCCGCCCCGGCCTCTATAGCAAAAATGCCAGCGCAGGGATATTTTATTCCGAGAGAATTACAGTTCAATTTGTAAATCACAGAGAGTCGCCGCTTTAAACTGCGAACTTCTTGGCTATAAATAACACACCAGTTTCTCTCTCATCTCTACGAAATAAAAGGATCGAAATAAAAAACACCTGCATTGTTTTGATTTCAACTCGCGTCTATATTGATGAGGAGAACAACCTCTGCTAAATCATAGCGGAAACGTTTTTCTGACAACTATCATAGAAAAGTGTGGAAAAACTCTGGCGAGTTATAGAGTCGCCCGTACAGGTTACTCCCCAAAAATTTTGCTCGAACAAATGAACAATTGAAAGGAAGAAGGTGAAACAATGATCAGATCGAAATTTAATGGTAAACGTATGTTTGGCGTAGGAGTGATGTTGGTTCTGCTCACGGCAGTCTTATTCTGGCAAGTAAACGTTCAAGAAGGACAGGCCCAATCAGGTGGCGGATTTAACAGCGCAATTTTGGTTGTGACGCTTAGCGATGCAGACCTTACCGCTTTAACAAGCGGCGGCTCGGCTTCGTCCTCTGCAGTAGCCGTGCGAGGCGCTTTGACGACTCAGGACGGCGAGGGCGGCGATGGTGACACTGTGAGGATATGGGGCGTCAAGCAGTTGGTTGATGGTCATACGGTTGCCACTGTTAATATGAACTTCGAGCTTCCGAGCTTCAATGGAACGCTCACAGCTCAAGGCACGCTAGAGGACGTTATCGTTGACGGAATCAGCGGTGATGATGTTTTCGCCATAACGGGTGGCACCGGCACCTTTAGAGGCGCAAACGGCGAAGGCACAGTAAGAAACAACGGAGACGGCACTTTCACTTTCAGACTGAAAGAAGCGAAACGCCGATAAGACTGGCTTGAAGCCTAAATTGATTTTGAGGCGAGCCTGCATCGTCAAGGACTGATGATGCAGGCTCGCCTTTTATGCGGGCAATTATCTTTTATCCAGTGCGAAACGTCCGCTCACGACTGCGAGTTTAACGGCGAAGTCGTCGTCGAATGCGAAAAGGTCTGCGCGGCGGCCTTCTTTTATTAAGCCGTATTCGCGCTCTACGCCTGCTGCGCGGGCTGGAACGAACGAGGCCATGCTGATGGCTTCATAAACAGGCACACCGAGGCTCAAGATGTTTTTGGCCGCCTCGCGCATGGTTATCACTGAACCAGCTATTGTACCGGCGGCAGGGCCATTGCCGAGCGCAGTCAATCCATCGCGCACAGTGATGTCGATGTCCCACACTGAAAACTCTCCATCGCCCAGACCCGTCGGCTGTATGGCGTCGCTGATGAGCGCCATCGCGCGCGCGCCCTTCGATTGATAAATCAACCTGAGCATTAACGGCGCGACGTGATGAAAATCGGCTATCGAATCGACAGTCACATCATCGCGCACCAGTCCCCAGGCAACCGCGCCCGGCTTGCGGTGGTGCAGGGGGGCTAGCGCGTTCGGAAAGTGCGTGATATGCCGCGCCCCTGCTTCGGCTGCGCGGTCGAGCATATCCGGGTCTGCTTCGGTGTGGCCAAGAAATGCGCGCACGCCGTTGCGTGTGAGTTCGCGCACAAGATCAAGGCCGCCGCGCGTTTCAGGCGCAAGCGTCATCAATCGCGCAAGGGATGATTGATGAGTGAAAATTTCAATCGAGCGAGGGTCGCCATCGTAACTTCTGAAGTGCTCTCGCTTCAACGCGCCACAACGATGATGACTGACGAAAGGCCCCTCGAAGTGAATGCCTAATATTCGCGCGCCACGCGGGTTTTCGTCCTCGCGCTCGACGTATGAATTGATTTCTCGAATCGCACGGCTATAGCCGCGCTCATCCGTAGGCACGAATGTAGCGAAATAGCCTGTCACGCCTTCTGCGAGCAAAAACTCTGAAAGTTTCACAAGCTCCGTTCGATCCGCGTTCTGCACATCTACGCCAGCCGAGCCGTGTATATGAATGTCCAGCATTCCCGGCGCGAGGTACCGGCCATCTATGTCAACCGACTCGCTTGCGCCAAGTCCCGCAGGCGTTTGTTCGTCTGTGAACACGTGAGCAATGCGGCCATCTCGTATGAACACGCCGCCGTGCAGGATTTCGTTTTCGAGAACGACTCTCGCGTTGTGTAAAAGAAGCTCTGTCATTTGAGTGTAGGGGCAGGGCTTGTCCCTGCCCGGATCGAGCGAAGCTCGATGATGATTGAATTATTCAAGAATTAATTTTTAACTACTGCCGCTCGCTGAGGCTATCAATCGCGCGGCGCACAGAGTTGCCGTGCGATTTGAGCAACGCTTCGGCTTCGCCACGCCCGAGATTCGTGCGCGCAATCAAGAGAGCAAGACTGAGGTCACGACCAGATGATTCAAAAACGCGCGCAGCTTCTTCCTTGCCGATGCCCGCTTCTTCGGCCAGTATTTCGCACGCGCGGCGCACCAGCTTTTCGTTGTTCGGCTGAAGGTTCGACATCAGATTGCCATATACCAGCCCCATTCGTATCATCGTCGCCGTTGATAACATGTTAAGCGTCATCTTCTGCGCCGTCCCTGCTTTCATCCGCGACGAGCCTGCTATTACTTCAGGCCCGACAAACGGCGCTATGCTCACTTCAGCCGCCGCCGCCATCTTTGATTCAGGATTGCAGGTGATTGAGATGGCCGCCGCTCCCAATCGCTTTGCATATTCAAGAGCGCCGAGCGTGTAAGGCGTATTGCCGCTCGCTGATATTGCGACCAGCGCATCGCGCGCCGTCAAACCGTTTGCTTCGAGGTCGCGCGCAGCTTGTTCCGGGTCGTCTTCGGCGGCTTCTACGGCTTTGCGCAGCGCGTCATAGCCGCCTGCGATTACGCCGCACACAAGGTCGGGCGAGACGCCGAACGTCGGCGGGCATTCCGAAGCGTCGAGCACGCCCAAACGCCCGCTCGTCCCTGTGCCGATGTAAAACAATCGCCCGCCCGCAACTAGTCGCTCTACGATTCGATCAACGGCTTCGGCCACTTCAGGCAATGTGCGCGAAACTGCTTCGGCTACTGTTTTGTCCTCTTCGTTGATAAGCGTGACTATTTCAAGAGTCGAGCGTCGGTCTATGTCTTTGGTCTTAGGATTAGTCTGTTCGGTGATGGGTTTCATGTGCAAGGAAAGGCGGCGATGGTTGAATCGCCGCCCACAGGATTAGAGCAACGGTTTGATGTCGTTTTCAAAAGTCGTGTCCGGCTGCGCGCCGTCGTATCGTTTTATGGTGCGGCCATCGCGGCCAATAAGGTAAGTAGTCGGATAGCCGCGCGACAAAGGATATTGGCCGAGCGCTTGAATGTTGTTGACCATCCATACTGTATAGTTGATGCCCATCTGTTTGACGAACGGGCCGACTGCCGCAGCGCCGCCAGCGCCACGCGAATCTACGGGGTCTAACGATACGCCTACTATCTCAAATCCCTTATCGCGATATTTTTCCTGAAGACGGATAAAGCCGGGTATTTCCATTCTGCACGGGCCGCACCACGTAGCCCATAAGTCGAGCAGTATAACCTTGCCTTTGAATTGTTCGAGGCTCTGCGGGACGTTGCCGACCACAGAAGGCGCTGCGCCGGGTTTCGGGCTGCTGGTCACGCTCGTTCCGGTGCTTGGGGAATCGCACCCCGCAAACAGGATGGTTGCAACTATCACGCTTAAAATAACCGGGACGAAAAATATTTTGCGCCGGTTCGTTTCATTATCTCGTGGCATAAATCTCCTAATGATGAAAAATAATTCATAAAGCTTATCATGAACCTGTTATAAGGATGAATTAGAATTTCAAATCTCAAATTGAAATCATCACTTGATCTTCTTGCGATTGCGCACGCGGTCGCTGCTGGCAAAATGGCGCGGCTTTTCTTTGACTCTGCGCGGCTGCGAGCCGGAATGCCTTCGTTCGAGAATTATCCTGCACACAACCAGCGCAAACAGGCGATGAGCAAACCGCGACTCCCATTTCATCACCGGCCTGACCTCTATGCGCGCGGTCGTCTGTGTCCGGCGCTCGGTGTCGAAGCGAAAGATCATCAGAGTCGAAGCGTAAAACTGTTTGTTAATTGCGAAAGAATCTTCTGATCGCAAACTGCTTTCGCGCGCTCGAATAAGGCGAAAGTTATCGCCTTCGGCCATCTCGACTCGCAGACCTGCCTTGTGGGGATTCGCGCGCGAGCGTTCGACCAGAAAAGATTCGCTACCGTCTTCGGCAATAATCGCTATGCGCTTGTCGAGCGCGCTAACTTTTATATCAAAGCTGAAGGCTTCGGCCTCGTACACAGCGCGGCGCAACCCTCGCCACCTCAGACGCGCTATCGTGCGCCCCTGTGCCATGAAAATATGCTGCGCGCGGCTATGACCTTCGCGGCGCACAATAACTTCGCCTTCGCCCATGAAGTCTCGCTCGAAGTCTTCGGTGGCAGCGGCACTCAGTATGTCTACGCTTGCTTGCATAATTCGATTGTTTTCAAGTCCCGATGTAGCGCGCATACAAGCCGCGCGCTACATTCGGGTCTGTTGTCCCGCGAATTATACTGCGCGCATCGCGGAAGACCGTTATGTCGTAATCTTCAACGCGAAATCGCAGCAGGAAATCGTTGAACGCTACTTCGCCTGATAATTTCAATCGCTCGGCCAGTTGCGCAAAGTCTATTTTTCGAGCGCCCTGCCGAGCTATCTGCACAGCGTTTCTTCCGCACAGCGTAGTCGTCACCTGGCGAGCAGCGCCGCGCAAAAACTCGAACTCGCCTCTCCCGCACGCCGCGCAGTCCTGGCCTGCGGCAAAGCTCGATAGATCGGTTCGATTGATCTGGAAATCCCAAACATCTATTCGCAAAAGCGAGCGATGAAGCAAGTCTCGCCGTCCTGTCAGCAGCTTCATCGCTTCGGCTGATTGAATCGAACCGATGATCGCGATGACAGGCATTATAACTCCCGCCGTGTCGCAGGTCGGCCCCGCGCCGGGTTCGGGCATATCAGGCAGCACGCAGCGCAGGCAAGGCGTCTGCCCGGGCACAACCGTCATCGTCAGACCGTAAGAGCCGACCGCCGCTCCGTAAACCCACGCAATGCCTAATTTCAAACAGGCATCGTTGATCAGGTAACGAGTCTCGAAATTGTCAGTGCCGTCAAGCACCAGTTGCGCGCCCGCGATTATCTCTTCGATGTTTTCAAAGTTCACGTCCGCTACTATAGGCTCGACCGCGATGTCCGAATTTATACGATTGATGCGATTGCTTGCGGCCACTGCTTTTGGCAGACGCTCAAGCGCATCCGATTCTTCAAACATTATCTGGCGCTGGAGGTTAGATTCTTCGACGAAATCGCGATCAACAAGAATTATTTTTCCCACGCCCGCTCGCGCAAGCGTTTCGGCTTGAATCGCGCCTAAAGCGCCGCATCCGATGATGACGACCTTTGAGCTTGAAAGCCGCTGCTGGCCGTCTTCGCCGATTCCATCAAAAAGTATCTGCCGCGAATATCTATCTTTTATGCTCATACATTTGTGTCTAAATGATTCTACACTACGACACGGGAACGCATAAACCGGGAGGCATCAATGACAAGCGGTCTTCCCGTTCGCGAGAAGACCGCTTGATTGGAAGGATGATCGAAAGATGCGATTTACTTCTTCTGCAATTCGGCCAGCGCTGCCAGCACTTCTTCGCTGTGCTTGGCCGGGCTGACTTTCATATATACCTTCGCGATGTTGCCCTTCGGGTCAATGATGAAAGTGTTTCGCGCGGAGAACTGTTTGCCGTTGTAGTCCATCACAGAGCCATAGGCGTCTGAAATCTTGCTATCTGTGTCTGCAAGCAGTTTGAAGTTCAAGCCTTCTTTCTCGCAGAAACTCTTGTGCGAAGCCGCGTCATCCGTGCTGACGCCCAGAATTACCGCGTTGGCTTTTTCGTAGCTGGCGATGTCGCGCTGGAAATTACGCGCTTCGAGCGTGCACCCAGATGTGAAATCCTTCGGATAGAAATAAAGCACTACCCACTTGCCTTTGAAATCTTTCAAATTTACCTGCTTGCCTTCGTGGCTCGTGAGCGAGAAGGATGGAGCAGGCTTGCCCACTTCGGGCGGGTCTGTGAAAGCCCCCACGCTCAGAGCGAGCGCGGACATTATCGATAAAGCGAGAAGGGAGAGCAGAATTCGATTCCTCGTCATAGCGTTTCTCCTGTCAATTAAGCTTCGGTCTTTATCCGCAAATGCTGATTTGCGCCTTGCGAATGTTGCAATCTCTTTCAAATCTAAATACGGCTGACCTAGTGGTAGGTTACTACTAATATTCGGATATGTCATGCGACGGCGACCTCGGCGGG
>DATEKX010000089.1:0-9033 GCA_035277165.1 Blastocatellia bacterium
GGCTCGCGTAATGAAGAACTGGGGCAGACAGGCAAATCGCACTTTCTTGAGCACATGTTGTTCAAAGGCACAGAGCGTTACAAGAAAGGCGAGATTGATTTAATAACTCTCAAAAACGGCGGCGCGAATAACGCTTTCACGTGGCTGGATTTCACCGCCTATTATTTCACGTTCGCGTCCGACCGCTGGCAGGATGCGCTGGAAATCGAATCCGACCGCATGCGCAACACTTCGTTCGCCGAAGAGGAATTCGCTGCCGAAAAGCAGGTCGTGGAAGAAGAACTGAGCATAGGGCTTGACGGCCCCTGGGAGGCGCTCGAAAACGAAGTGTGGGCGACGGCTTTTCGCCAGCACCCTTATCACTGGCCGACCGTCGGATGGATTGAAGACCTGGAATCGGCTACGGGGGCCGATATGAAGGCTTACTACGACAAGTGGTATCATCCGCGCAATGCCACGCTTGTAATCGTCGGCGATTTCAACAGCGATGAAATTACAGAGAAAGTGGAGGAGTTGTTCGGCTCTATTCCCGTAGGCCCGGAAGCGAAATCGTTCCGCATAATCGAACCGGCGCAACGAGGCGAGAAGCGCGTCATAGTGAAAAAAGAGACGCCCGTCGAGCGACTGCTTATCGCCCATCACGCGCCCGCTGTCGGAGACCGTGATGCTTATGCGCTGCAAGTCATGGAGGCCATTCTTTCAACGGGCAAGTCTTCGATCCTTTATCAGCGATTAGTCGAGCGCGACGAGTCGGTCACATCTGCCAGCGCAAACTATCACGATCACATAGACCCTTCGCTCTTTTACATCAAAGCCGAATTGAAACCCGGCTTCGAGTTGAGAGCCGTCGAGCAAGCGATCTATGACGAAATAAAACGACTGAAAGATGGGCGTATCACGGACGCGGAACTTGAGAAAGCGAAACGGCAAATAGAAGCCGACCTTGTCCTGAGCAACGAGGAGCCTTTGCAACAGGCAATCCTGCTCGGCCAATACGAAACCATTGCCTTCGATGAACGAATACCTGAAGACTCGCGCGGCTACAAATTCCTTGACACTTTGCTCGACCGTGTACGAGCAATCACAGCAGAGGATGTAACAGGCGTAGCGCGAAAGTATTTCATCGAAGACAACAGAACCGTCGGCTATCTGGTAAACGAATAATGAAGGAAAGAATGGCAACCAATCAAAAGCAAAGCACAGGACCCAAACTCGATGTCGAACGCATAGAGCTTGCGAACGGGCTTGTGCTTCTGCTTTCAGAAAATCACTCGACGCCGTCTGTTTCAATCAAGGCGGTCGTGCGCGCTGGCTCGCGTTACGAGCCGGACGAAAAGTCGGGACTCGCATCAATCGTTGGCGAGATGCTGGACGAAGGAACGACAACGCGAACATCGCAGCAGATAGCCGAAACGGTCGAATCGGTCGGAGGCCGAATCGGCACGTTTGGCGATTATCAATCGAGCGGCGTTGTTGCGGTGTTCCTCTCAAAAGATATTTCGCTGGGGCTTGATGTGATAGCGGATATCTTGATGAACGTTTCATTCCCTGAAGACAAAATCCGCCAGCACATCGACCGTCGGGTTGCGCAAATCCGAAGCCGATTGGATATGCCTCGCACTAAGGCTTCGGATGTCTTCAACGAAATCATTTTCAAAGGCACTCCTCAGCACCGCCCGCCCATTGGCTACGAAGAGACTGTCAGCAAATTGACCAGAGACGACGCGGTGGATTTCTACCGGCGCTACTATGTTCCCAACAACACAGTGCTTGCCATCGTCGGCGACATTGACAAAACGGCTATTAGCAATCAGGTCGAAGAGGTATTCGGCGCGTGGCCGCAAGCCGCAAAGGTTGAACCGCCGCAAGCGCCCTGCCCCGTTCGTCAAACAGAAGCCATCGAGCGATTCGTTCATGCGCCCAAAGAACAGGTCAACATCTTCATAGGCCATATGGGCATCAAGCGCAATAATGCGGATTACTACGCATTGCTGGTGATGGATACGATTCTCGGCTCAAGTCCCGGATTCACATCGCGCATTCCGCGAATACTGCGCGACGAGCAGGGCCTTGCTTACTCTACTTTCAGCAGCATCACGTCGAGCGCAGGCATTGATCCGGGACGTTTCGTTGCTTACATAGGCACATCGCCCGAAAACCTCGACCGCGCGATTGAAGGATTGCGCAAAGAGATAACGCGCATAGTCCGCGAGCCTGTCAGCAAGGAAGAAGTCGAGTCGGCCATAGCCTATCTCACGGGCAGTTTCGTATTTCATTTTCAGAAGAACCTTCAGGTCGCGGACTTCCTCGTTGAAGCTGAAGTATACGAACTCGGCTTCGACTACCTTGAGAAATACCCGGAGATAATACGCAACATCACGGTTGATGATATTTCTGAAGTAGCGCGCAAATATATCGCACCTGATTGCCTGACCACAGTGGTCGTCGGCCCGGTAAAAGCAGAGATGAAGGATGAGGAATGAATTAGCATTTCAGATTTGATATTTAATTCATCCTTCATCTTTAGTTTTAAGGAGTCTTTAATGAAGTATCACCACTCACTGAAAAGAGCGCTGGCATCCGTGATGCTCGCGGTTCTTTTTACGGCGACACTGGCAGCAGCTTCAAACCTTCCGCTCCCATCGCGTGAAGAGATGTCGAGCATCAACGCGAGCGATCTTAAAAAGCATTTAAGCTTTCTTGCTTCGGACGAGCTTGGCGGGCGGTTCACTTTCAGCCCATCGAATCGAATCGCAGCGCGCTATATCGCTTCGCAACTGGAATCTTATGGCTACAAAGGCGCAGCGCGTGACGGGTCATTCTTTCAAAAAGTGCCGCTTCAATACAGCAGCCCTGACACAGTAAACAGCCGAGTCACATTACATTCAGGCAGCGAAAAGCTTGAGTTCAAATATGGCGATGCGTTTATCAGCACGGGAGGAATAAACACAGACATCTCAGGCGCACTGGTATTTGCGGGCTACGGCATCTCTTCTCCGAAGAACAATCATGACGATTACGCAGGACTGGATGTTAAAGGCAAGATCGTCGTCATCGTTGACGGCGTCCCAAGCAGTCTCGGAAAGGTGAGCATCGGGGCAGAAGAAAGAGACGCGGACGCTGCTCTTGCGCATGGCGCGAAGGGAGCGATAACGATTCTTTCCGCCCCTGCGATGCTACAGTGGAACGAACTCAAATTACTGCTGACCAGAAACGAGCAGCTTGGCTTGCCGTCGCGTGCTACTCGATCAGGCAAAATTCTGCCTGCCATCACAGCCGGGCCGGATTTAGTCAAAGCCATTGCCAAAGCAATGGGCAAAGATTCTTCTTATCTGATGACATTAGGCAAACCGCTTCAACCGATGTCGCTTACAACGACTGCCGACATCAAGATGAAGGCGACAGTGAAAGAAGCCCCGCCCGCTCAAAACGTCACAGCGATGCTCGAAGGCTCAGACCCGAAACTTAAAGATCAATACATCGTCTTCAGCGCGCATTACGATCATCTGATGTCGAGCGACAGCGGCGAAGTTTATAACGGCGCGGACGACGATGGATCAGGAACAGTCTCTGTGCTTGAAATCGCGCAGGCGTTTGCCGTGGGGCCGCGCCCGAAACGATCAATACTGATTATCTTTCACACTGGCGAAGAGCTTGGATTGTTCGGCTCTGAATTCAATACCGATTATGAACCTGTAGTGCCGCTCGAAAAACTCGTGGCCGATTTCAACATTGACATGATTGGCCGCACCCGCCGCGAAAGCGATACCGATCCGCGCGACAGAGATTTAACGGATAAAGACAGCGTTTATGTCATCGGCGCAGACAAGCTTTCCACAGAACTGAACAAGCTGAGCGAAGAAACGAACGCAGATACGGCTCGCCTGAAGTTTGATTATAAGTACAACGACGAGAATCATCCTGAGCATTTCTACTACCGCTCAGACCACTACAACTATGCCAAACACGGCGTGCCGATCATCTTCTATTTCACGGGCGTCCATCGCGATTATCACAAAACGACAGATGACGTGGACAAAATTGATTTCGAGAAGATGGAGCGCATAACTCGCATGATCTTCGCATTAGGCTGGCGCGTGGCGAATCTCGATCACAGACTTGTAGTTGATAAAAAACCATCGAACTTAAATCCTCCGCAATAGTTTTATAGACCCGCTGCAAGATTGTCCTGACACCTGCCGTGCAATTGCTGCGCTTCGATGTGCGTAGCAATTCATAAATGCTGACGTTATTGATTAATGCCAGTGGCACCAGCATTGCACTATATGAATCGAAGATTCCCTGCGAATCAAAATTTTTCATTGGAGTGAATTATGAGAAGGATAATAGTTGCAATTGTGTTTATCGTATTGGCTCAAGGGCTGGCGCTAGGCCAGTCGAAGAGCGAGCGAAAAGGATGGGTATACGGGTTCGGCGGCATAGGCGCAGGGTCTGATTTCGACTCAGATACGTTGATTCATGTGGGCGGCGGCGGCGAAGGGTATTTCGGCAATGGAGTCGGGATTGGGGCCGAGATAGGCTATCTAGCTTCCACAAGAAACAAGGGCAATGGAATTGCCCTTGCATCAGTCAACGGTTCATATCACTTCAACCGATCAGGAAAGGCCAGGCCATTTTTAACCGGCGGCGCTTCGATAGCGGGCGCGGGCTTTACCGCAGGCGGCGGCAACTTTGGCGGCGGGGTGAATTACTGGATGAACAATCGCTTCGGCCTGCGCTTTGAAGTGCGCGATCACATCTTTTCAAGCGACAGATCGCACACGGTCGTCTTCCGTGTTGGATTTTCGTTTCATTAAAGCATTCCTGAGAGAATGAAGCCGTTAGGAGCGACCTGTCTATAGCCTCAATCAAGTGAGTTCTATGTAGCTCCGTAGGAGCGACCTGTTGACGCAGAGGTCGCTCCTACGGAGCTACATAGAACATTAATGATCTAGAAACTATAGACAGGTCGCTCCTACGGAGCTTCTATAATTGCGGCTTGGAATCTCTTTTTCACCTGTACATCACAACGCAGGTGGCGTGGAGTTGACTCCCAGAGCCTGTTCCAGGTTATGCGCAGCTTTAAGCAACAGCGCTTCGTCGAAGTGACGGCCTATCAGTTGTACTCCGATTGGCAACCCGTTTGAAGAGAAGCCACAAGGCAAGCTCACACCCGGCACACCCGCCAGATTCAAGGTGATCGTGTAAATGTCTGTTAGATACATCTCAAGCGGGTTGTTTGCTTTTTCGCCAATACGGAACGCGGGAGTCGGCGCTGTGGGCGCAGCTATCACGTCGCACGAAGCGAAGGCGTTGCGAAAATCGCGCTCGATCAGCGAACGCACTTTTTGCGCTTTGCCATAATAGGCATCGTAGTACCCGGCAGAAAGCGCATATGTGCCGAGCATGATTCTGCGCTTCACTTCCGTGCCGAACCCTTCATCGCGCGTGCGGCTATACATCTCTTTGAGCGTGGCAGCTTCTTCAGCGCGGAAGCCATATCGCACGCCGTCGAAACGCGCGAGGTTCGCGCTTGCCTCAGCCGTCGCAATCAAATAGTAAACGGGCACTGCATATTCCGTATGAGGAAGGCTCACGTCTACGACTTTTGCGCCCATCTGTTCAAGCTGCTTGATGGCGGCTTCTGTTTTTTCTCGGACTTCCGGGTCAACTCCTTCGCCGTAGTATTCGCGCGGCACTCCTACGCGCAGACCGCGCACATCACCCGAAAGCGCAGCCACATAATCATCCGTTCCGATATTGGATGATGTTGAATCTGCGGAGTCGCGGCCCGCAATCACATTCAACACCTGCGCCGCGTCTTCAATCGAATTTGCCAACGGGCCGATTTGATCGAGCGACGAGCCGAAAGCTATAAGCCCATAGCGCGATACGCGGCCATAAGTCGGTTTGAGTCCGACAACTCCGCTGAGGCTCGCGGGTTGACGAATCGAACCGCCCGTATCAGAGCCTAGCGCGGCCATCGCCATTCCTGTTGAAACCGCAACAGCAGACCCGCCCGAAGAACCGCCGGGCACGCGCGCAGTATCCCACGGGTTTTTGACTGGGCCGAAAGCCGAGTTCTCTGTCGAAGACCCCATTGCGAATTCATCCAGGTTCGTTTTGCCTACGACGACAGCGCCAGCCGTTTCAAGTCGCTTGATCACGGTTGCGGTGTAAGGCGGCTTGTAGTTGAACAGAATCCGCGAGCCTGCCGTTGTGCGCACGCCGCGAATGACCATGTTGTCTTTGATGGCGATGACGGCTCCGGCAAGCGGAGGCAGCGGCTCGCCTTTTTCTGCAAGGCTGTCAATGCGCCCTGCCTGCTCAAGCGCCCTGTCCGTGGTGACAGTGATGAAGGCATTCAGGTTTGCGAGCTTTTCAATGCGGTCGAGCGCGGCGCGGCATACGTCAACAGCCGAAACCTCGCGCGAGGCTATGCGCGCTCTGAGTGAGTTGATCGTCAATCCCTTGAGTTCCAAATTTGTCTCCATGTTTGATGGTGGCTGCGGATGTCACCCGCCGATTACCTTTGGCACTTTGAAGTATCCGGCTTCCGCGTCAGGAGCGCTTTCAGTCGCGAGTTGCTGGCCTAGACCCGGTCGGGCCTGATCGTCGCGGCGCGCGTATTCCGTCTCGCCGTCTGAGGTTGTCGAGTGCGACATCGGCGGGACATCTGTGGTATCAAGCTCATTAAGCTTATCAATGTAGCTGAGTATGGAATCGAGTTGTTCGGTGAACGACTCTGTTTCATCGGCAGTAAGCTCCAGTCGCGCAAGCTCGGCAATTTTTTCGACATCAGTTTTAGTTAAAGGCATATAGTCTCCTGTGCAAGCAGGTGAATAACCAGACAATTATAGGAAGCGTATGCCGAGCTATCAAGGTGGTCGGGCGAATTGATTTTGCGATTAGATATGATAAGCTTCGCTTCGACTATGAATAAAAAAACATCCCTGCAATTTATCACCGTTATGGCTTGCGTCTTTTCGTTATTCGGGAGCGTCGTTTTCGGGCAGGCTCTACAGCGCGGCCAAACCAAACCACCAAGAAAAGCGCCGCCCGCTCTGGACTCAGCGCCCCAACCAATATTGCCTCGCATTGAAAAGTACAAAGCACCGCCTTATCCGAAGTCTGTGTATCTTGTGGGAGAGACTTATGATTACCGCATCAAGAGCAAAAGTCCTCTTCCCCCTACACTCACAGACATATTCGTTTGCGACATCTGGCAAAGGGTTACTATGGATTTGAAGTTAAAGATAACCCCGGAACAAGTTTCGGAAGAAGTCATCAAGCAGGCGATGAATGTTTATTTAACGCGCAAGTGGGATGACATCGCAGGCTATCGCCCGTGGACACATTGGAATTTTATTAAAAGCCTGAAAGAACCGCAGCGCGATTCGCTCGCTAAAGAGTTGGTTGAGTACATAAGCAAGAACGGCGTGCGAGATGTAAAGGATAAATAAGCCGTCGAGTCGCTATCGGCTGCGGTTGCAGCGAGCGCGGAGATTTGGGATTATAATTCTTTGCTCATTTAATAAACCGGAGAGATATTTGATGCAAAAGACTTCCCTTCTCCGCCATCAACTCACGAAGTTGCTTCCGGTGGTTCTATTATTTCTTCCCTCGATTGCAAAAGCGCAATCTAACGAGACTGACCGAGCCTGGAATCGCCCTGTTGAGCCGTTTCGCATAGCTGGCAATATTTATTATGTTGGAGCAACAGAGGTCTCTTCTTTTCTTATCACAACGCCCGAAGGACACATACTGCTCGACAGCGGGTTGGCTGAAACCGTCCCTCTGATTCAGGCTAATCTCAAAAAACTCGGTTTCAAAATCGAAGACGTAAAGATACTGATTAACAGTCACGCGCACTACGATCACGCGGGAGGGCTGGCCGACTTAAAAGAATTGACCGAGGCTAAACTCATGACGAGCGAAGCGGACGCCACGCTTTTAGCCAACGGCGGCAAAGGCGATTTTCAATGGGGCGATACGCTCGCTTACAAGCCGGTCAAAGCTGATCGGGTGCTGCGAGACAATGATAAAGTTGAACTGGGCGGAGTCACCTTGACTGCTCGCCTGACGCCGGGCCACACAAAAGGCTCTACCACCTGGATGATGAAAGTCAAAGAAGCGGGCAAACAACTTGATGTCATCTTCGTGGGCAGCACATCCGCTCCCGGCTACAAGCTGGTTGATAATCCAAAATATACCGGCATCGTTGCGGATTACACTTACACATTTCGACTTTTGAAGTCGCTGCATTGCGATGTATTTCTGGGGCCGCACGGCTCTTTCTTTTCGTTGCTTGAGAAATCCGCACGATTGAAGCAGGGCGAGAAGAACAATCCTTTCATCGACCCGAAGGGTTATCGCACATTCCTTGAGGAATCAGAAAAGAGATTCCTCGAACAACTTGAAAAGCAACGACAAGCCAGCAAAACCAAATAGCGCGGCTTGTCATTGCTTGATTCAAGACGGCTGATCTATGCCTCATAATAATTCCTCACTATTTCAGAAAGGAGACTTTTATGTCTGTTAGCAAGAAAACTTTTACGACCGTTGATGAGGACAAACTCCATCAGTTGCTTGGAAAGTTCGTGTCAGATTTCGGCGCTGCATTTCACGCGGGCATGGTAGTAATCGGCATGGAGCTAGGTCTTTACAAAGATATGGCGGGCGAGGGGCCGACGCTTCCTTCTGAGTTGGCAGAGCGCACAGGCACGAATGAGCGATATGTGCGCGAATGGCTCAACTCTCAGGCGGCAGGCGGCTATGTTGAATACGATGCGGACACGGGCCGCTATTTCCTTAACGCAGAGCAGGCGTTCACGCTTGCCGATGAAAACAGTCCCGCTTATATGCCGGGCGCATTTCTTCTCGCGACTTCTGCGCTGAAGGCTGTGCCGAAACTCATTGAACGATTTCGCACGGGCGAAGGGCTTGGCTGGCACGAGCATGACGCGGGACTGTTTCGAGGCACGGAGTTGTTCTTCCGTCCGGGCTACGCTGCCAACCTTGTGAGTTCATGGA
>DATEKX010000090.1:0-12378 GCA_035277165.1 Blastocatellia bacterium
TCTATAGACAGGTCGCCCCTACGGGGCTGAGATGTTGCAAACAGAAAACCGTCTTGAAACAGCTATCAAAAATTCGCGAGAAGTTGGACGGCATGACGCCGCAGGAGATTGCTGGCGAACTCCTGCTTCGAGCAAAGCGTCGGGCTACGCGCGCATTTTGCCGCGCCAACGACAGTCTTGATTCCGTCTACATTTCGGACAAAGATTTGCGACGCTCGCTCAAAGGCCAGTCGCTTGCCGATGCCGCCAAAAGAATCAGAGAGCGCCGCTCGCCACAACTCACGGCAGGGCTTTCCGACCTTGCGCGAACGACTGAAATCATCAAACAGTTTTTTCCCGATTCGATTGACCTTGCGCGTCGCGAAGCCGACCAGATTCTCAAGCATCGCATAAAGGTATTTGGCATCGCTTACGATCTGGGGCCGCTGATTGATTGGCATAGCGATCCGCATTCACAGATGCGCTGGCCGCTTGAGCATTACACGCGCGTGCCGCTTCGGTTAGGACAGGGCGCGGACGTGCGCCAGGTCTGGGAGCTTAATCGCATGTGCCATCTCACGACGCTTGGCCGCGCTTATGCTTTGACGAGCGATGAGCGATACGCAGAAGAGTTCCTGCTCCAAATCGCTTCGTGGTATGAAGAGAATCCGCCGCGCTTCGGAACCAACTGGACTGTCGCTATGGAAGCAGCCATCCGCGCTGTAAACATCATCGCGGCAACACAGATGTTTCTCGCTTCTCCGCAAATGACAGACGAAGCGATAGAGTTGATATTGAAACTGATGCTCGCGCATGGCCGATTCATTCGCGCCAATCTTGAATTCTCTTATCGCACGGCGAGCAATCATTACCTTTCGGACCTGATAGGTCTTTTCGTGATCGGCATGACGATGCCCGACCTCAAAGAGTCGCGCGCGTGGGCGCGTTACAGCGCGCCGCGTTTGCTTGACGAGATGGAGCGCCAGATACTCAGCGACGGCGTGGACTACGAAGGCTCAACCGCTTATCACCGCTTCGTGCTTGAAATCTTCGCGATCTTTTTTTCTATGAGCCAGTCAGGCGGCATCGAACTGCCGGGTCGGTATTGGGAGCGGCTCGAAAACATGTTCGACTTTGTGCGATGTTATTTGAAGCCGGACGGCACTGCCCCAATGATTGGCGATTCGGATGACGGTCGCTTGATCAGTTTCAAAGAGCGACCTGTCGCGGATCATTCTTACCTGATGTCAATCGCAGCCGTGTTGTTAGAAAACGAAGCGTTCAAACAATCGAGCCGTCTGGACGAAGAAGCCATCTGGTGGTTCGGCGAAGAAGGGCGCGAAGCATTCGAGAGCGTGCCTGTAAGCGAACAAAAGCCGCGCTCTCAGGCTTTCCCGGACGCTCAAATTTTCATCCAAAGGGCGAACGATCTTTATGCAATTATTGATTGCGGCGATCACGGCGCGCGAGGTCGCGGCTCGCACGCGCACTCGGACGCTCTTTCAATCGAAGTGTTCGCCTTCGGCAGAACTTTCCTGCGCGACCCCGGCACGTTTGTCTACACGGCGAGCAATCGCTGGCGAAATCTTTTCCGCTCGACTGCTTATCACAACACCGTGCGCGTTGATGAAAAAGAGATCAGCATTATCGACGAAGAGCAACTCTTCGTGCTCGGCCCGAACGTCCGCCCGCGAGTGAACGCCTGGGAAAGCACAGACGCGCGCGATGTGCTCGATGCAGAACATGACGCTTATCAAAGGCTTGCCGAACAGGTCTTGCATCGTCGCATAATCACTTTTGACAAGCGCGAAGCATTCTGGATGATCGAAGACCAGTTCACAGGCGAAGGCACTCACCAATTCGAGTTCTTTTTCAATTTCGATTCGGGGCTTGAAGTGAGCATCGAAAGCGACAGGCGCGCAGTTGCGCGAGATGAGCGCGCAGCGATTCAGATAGCGCCTGCAACAGCCGACTCATTTCAGATAAAAATCACCAGTCGCTGGGTCTCTCCGAGTTACGGGACGCGCCTGCATTCATCTGCTATCATGTACGGCTTACAAGCAAGCGTTCCTTTTAAGAACGTCTTTCTCATTGTGCCTTACAGAATCGGCGATGAAGAGAAAGTGAAAACATTGCTGGCGGCTCCCAGATAATATGTGTGGCATTTGCGGAATATATGAATACGGAGTGGCCGAGCCTACTGTAACGGCTTCGCTTGTCGCCCGGATGCGCGACCAGATGACGCATCGCGGGCCAGACGACGCGGGCGTTTACGTGAACACGGATGCGCGCGTGGGACTGGGCAATCGGAGGCTCGCGATTGTAGACCTGTCGCCTGCGGGCCACAATCCCATGCCTAATGAAGACGGGCGCGTGTGGATCACATTCAACGGTGAAATATACAATCACGAACGACTCAGGCCCAACCTCATCGAACGCGGACACAGTTATCGCTCGCGCACGGACACGGAAACTATCATCCATCTTTACGAAGAGCGAGGACTTGATTTCGTCGGGGAGCTTGAAGGCGATTTCGCCATCGCGCTCTGGGACGAGCGGGCGCGCCGCATAGTGCTGGCGCGTGATCGAATCGGAGTCAAACCGCTTTATTACACAATCGCGGGCGGGCGATTGATATTCGCATCCGAAATAAAAGCCATACTTGAGCATCCTTCGGTTTCGCGCGACATTGATGAAGAAGCGCTCTATCACTACATGACTTTTTTGACCACGCCCGCGCCGATGACTCTCTTTGCAGGAATTAAAAAACTCCCGGCAGGTTGTTTGCTCACATGCGATGCGCGCGGCGATGTAAAGATAACGCGCTACTGGGACGCAATCGTTACGGAACCGGATTCGGCTTTTGTAAGTGATGAGCAGGCAATGACAGAAGAGCTTCGCCGTTTGCTCACGGAATCAATCGAGAAGCGAATGATGAGCGATGTGCCGTTCGGAGTCTTTCTTTCCGGCGGCATTGATTCGACCGCGAATGTGGCTCTGATGGCGCGTTTGATGAATCAACCTGTTCGCACGTTTACGGTCGGGTTCCGCGACAATCCCGCTTACAATGAAATCGAACAGGCTCGCGAAATTGCTCGCGAATACCAGACGGATCATCACGAAGTCACAATCAGCCAGCAGGAGTTGCTCGATTTTCTGCCCGATCTCATATTTCATCAAGACGAGCCTATCGCCGACCCTGTTTGTGTGCCGCTCTACTATGTGTCAAAGCTTGCGCGCCAGTCCGGCACGACGGTCATTCAAGTTGGCGAAGGCGCGGACGAACTTTTTTGCGGTTATCGCGATTACACGCACTATCTGAAATTTCACCGTTATGCGTGGCGATACCTGTCGCGACTGCCGGGCTTCCTGCGCCGCGCGATTTCGACAACCGGCCAGTCATTGATAAAGGTGACTGCTGATAAATGGCCGTCGCGATGGCACAAGGTAGCGCCTGATGTGTTGCGCAGGCTCGCAAGCAGTGAAGAACTTTTCTGGAGCGGCGCGATGATATTTGATGAAGTTCACAAACAGAGATTATTCGCTCGCGGGTTGAAACAAAGACTGAGCGCGACGGGCAACGGCGCGCAGGAATTTTCATCTTACGCGGTCGTGCGCGAAGACCTTGACCGGTTGCTTGCAAAAAAACCCTCTGCGGAACTGCTTGAGCGCATCACGTATCAAGAGCTGAAGTTGAGACTGGCAGAGCTTCTGCTGATGCGCGTGGACAAGATGACGATGGCAACGTCGGTCGAGGCTCGCGTTCCGTTTCTGGATCACAAGCTGGTCGAGTTTGCTATGAGCCTTCCTCAAAACATGAAGTACCGCGACGGCGAGACAAAGTACATCCTCAAGCGCGCGCTTCGCGGCTTGATTCCTGAGCGCGTTATCAATAGAAAGAAATCGGGCTTTGGCGCTCCGATCAACGAATGGATGCTCGACCGGTTCGGCGGATTCGTCGAGCGCACTTTGATGAATTCGCCGCTGCGCCGACGCGAGCTATTCGATTACGATTTCATCGCGCAACTGCTGAAGGAACATCGCAGGGGCCGCGTGAATTATTCGTTCTTTCTGTGGAGCCTGCTTAACTTGAGCCTGTGGTACGAACAGTGGATAGAGAATCGAATGCCGGTAGCGCCTGCGGTTGAGCGTGAAGCTCTTATCTCGTAGCTTCGGAGAGCAACTGAATTTGAACGCGGAAACAGAGATACCTTTAGCGGCAACCGACGCGCCTCGGCCTGCTTATCGCGGAGAGATAGCTCGGCAAGCAGGCATGCTTTTCTCCGCGCAAACGGGCGCGAAGATCGCAGGATTGCTTGCGAGCCTGATTCAAGCCAGATTTATGGCTCCCGCCGAGATGGGTCGCTTCGCTTTCTGTCTGGCCGTCATAATGGTCGCGGGCAATTTCTTCGACTTCGGTGTTTTCTCTGCGGGCGCGCGAGTGCTGGCGCTCGAACAGGATTCTGAAAACCAGCGTCGCTCGCTTGGCGCGTTGGTGCTGATGACAGCGGTTCTCAGTCTGGCGTTTTCAATCTTCATCGCAATCGCAAGCGTCCCCATAGACTTACTGTTTGGCAAAGATGTGCGCTGGATGCTTGCGGCCACTGCTATTCTTGCCTTCTTCCAGCCTTTCCAATATTTCATCGAGCTTGGCTGCCAGGGATTGAACCGGATTCGCCTGCTTTCGGTCTTTCAACTTTTGATGTCCGGCGTTTACGTTCTGGCGCTTGTTCTGCTTGCCGCCGCGCACCAGATAACCGCAGGATTGGCTCTGGGAGCCTATTTGATGGGCATAGCAGTTGCGACCGTCTGGACCATTGCGAAGCTCAGACCGAGTTTCAAAGAGACATTGCCTTACATTCGCAGGACGATCAGCGATGTGCGCGAGTATGGGTTGAACCTGTATTTCGCGCGAGTAACCGGGCTGATCTCGACGCGCGCAGACCAGCTTGTGATCGCATATTTTATGACAGACACTGCGCCGCTCGGCATCTATGCAATCGTTCAAAAATTTGCCAACCCGATAATGTTGATGAGCCGCTCGCTTGCCGTCACACGGTTTCGAGCTTTCGCAATGATAAAACAGATTCCGAAGCGCATCATCCAATGGAACTTCGTGTTGCTCATTGTTTCATCGCTTGCGCTGGTCGCGCTTGGGCCGTTGGCAATCAAGTTGTTATTTCGTAACTACAGCGAAGGCATACCGCTGCTCCTGCCCTTTGCGTTGATGAATGTTTTCATCGGGCTGTATCAACCTTATAACGTATTTCTAGGCTCGCATGGGCGCGGAGCCGAAATTCGCAACATCGTGGCTATCGTTGCCACAGCCAGCATTCTGGGGTTGATATTTGCAGTGCCTCGTTTCGGCATCATGGGCGCTGCGTGGACGGGGGCCGCAGTGATGGGGCTGGACTACGCGCTATACCTTTACTACTATCGAAAATTCAGGCACACAGCGAAATTGCAGAATGGATAACATAATCGTCTGGAATCTTATCATCATGGCAACCAGTGACTTCGCCTAAATACCCAACAAAACCGAGCGCCCAGTCCATAAGCTTGCGCGACTCTGTAGAGAGCGGGACCGAAATGCTGTTGCTGGATTTGTCCGGCGACAAAAGCGCGGCGATTTCATGGGTCAGCGATCAATTTCCAACCGCTTCGATTCGATTGATTGATAAAGGTGAACTCAAATGGGAATCGAAGCGCGAAGCTCTTGCGCGCATTCGAGCGATGAAGCCTCGCCGGTTTGCCATCTTCACTTCCGACCTCGAAGCTCAAAGTTCGCGCGGTTCGATTCTTTTATTCGCGGCCCTGTGCGGCGCGCGGCTGATTGTGATCGGAGACGGCAATGGCCGCGCGATCAATCGCTCTCGCACGAGCGCACTTGTCATTGAAGGCGCACGGCTGGTTCTCGAATTTTTGTTTGGCTATTTGTTGATCGTGCCGCTTTCGTGGCTGCTCACGAAAGCGCTCGCGGCTGCGCTCGTTTTCCGAAAGACTATTCGTGCTTCACAAAGCAAATTGCGCGAGAGTTATCACAAACCGCTCACAGCCCTCTACGTCAGGGCGACGATTGTGCCATCTGCGCCGAACGGTAAAACTGCGACCGGAGGAATGGCTAGCCACATCGCGGGATTTGTGCGCGGCGCGCTCGCGCTGGGCTATAGGCTCAAGTTCATATCGAGCGGCGAAGTTTTGGCAAGCGATGAGACCGAAGTGAAAATAATAAGACCTTCGACGACGCTCAGCGCCACGCGCGCGTTGTTCGAGCTTTGGAACAATCTGGTGTTCACAGCGCGAGCGATCAATCACATTCGAGCGGAGCAAAGCGATGACGCCGATTTCATCTATCAGCGATATAGCCGGTTCAACTGGACGGGCGCGGCATTATCGTTTGCGACAGGGCTTCCGCTCATTCTCGAATTCAACGGCTCGGAAGTATGGGCGAGTCGGCACTGGGACCCCGTAGGGCAGATAGGGTTGCTGAAGAGATTCGAGCGATTGAACCTGCGCGCGGCTGATTTCATTTTCGTCGTGAGCGATGTGCAGCGGCGCGACCTTGTGGCCGCAGGCGTTGACGCGGATCGAATCGTGATTAATCCCAACGGCGTTGACACGGATGAGTTTCATCCTGTTTGCGGAGGCAGCGAAGTTCGCCGCGCGATAGGCATTGAAGGCAAAACGGTGATCGGTTTTGTCGGCACTTTTGGCCCCTGGCACGGCGCGCCTGTGCTGGCAGAAGCCGCTACAAAAGTGAGCGAGTCTGCGCAATGTCATTTTCTTTTCATAGGCGACGGCGACCAGCGCGGCATCAGTGAAAGCATCATCGAATTGTCAGCGAGCAAAGTCAGCGCGACGTTCACAGGCCGAATAGCGCACACGGATGTTGCCGCTTATCTCGACGCTTGCGACATACTGGCTTCGCCTCATGTTGCGCCGAGCGACGGCAGCGAATTCTTCGGCTCGCCTACGAAACTGTTCGAGTACATGGCGATGGCGCGGCCTGTGATAGCAAGCCGGGTGGGTCAAATAGCAAGCGTGATAGTTGACGGCGAAAACGGGTTGCTGGTGGAGCCTGATGATGCCGATGCGTTTGCGCGAGCAATCGAGCAACTGGCAAATGATGAGGCCATGCGCACGCGATTAGGGGCCGCTGCGCGACAAACAGTTATTGACAGATACACATGGCGACACAACGCCGCCCGCGTGTTTGATGTAGGGGCAGGGCTTGTCCCTGCCCGAATCGAGAGAAGCTCGATGATGTATTGAATTATCGTTTATTGAATTCTGTCATTGCCTTCGGCAATCCGGGCAGGGACAAGCCCTGCCCCTACAGTTCAGCAGATTAACCGTGATTAAAGATCAATCAATAATCTGTTTCGCGGGCGAGGACTGGTGGTATCACCATCCGCACTCGAAGAATCACATAATGAAGCGCCTTGCGCGCGCTGGCAATCGCGTGATGTTTGTGAATTCGATTTCGATGGGATTGCCTTCGCTCTCAAGCCCCGACCTGATTGGAAAAATAAAACGGAAGCTGCGAAGTTATGCGAAAGCTGTCCGTCGCTCCGAAGAAGGCATCATTGTTGTCAGCCCGCCTGTGCTTCCCTTCTATGCAAATCGAGTGGGGCGCGCGCTCAACAGCCAGTTGCTTGTGGCGCAGATCAAGACGTTGATGGTCGCATACGATTTTCGCGCGCCCGTACTGTGGATTGCTATCCCGACGGCTCGCGAAGTAGTGGGCCGTCTGGGCGAGCGCGCTTTGATCTATCAAGTCTCGGACAAGTACGAAGCCAATCGCATGGATCACGCGACCCGAAGCAATGTGATTGCCGACATGCACCGCGACATGCTTGAACGCGCAGACCTGATCTACTTCTCCGGTCGCAAGCTGATCGAAGAAGAGACTGCCGCACACCCGGAAATCAAATCGAAAGCGAAACTGTTGGCGCAGGCTGTGGACTTCGATCATTTCGCTTCGGCAACCGCTCGTGAATGGACTGCGCCTGATGACATCGCCCATGTGCCTCGCCCGAGGCTCGGTTACTTTGGCGCAATCGAGACCTGGCTCTTAGATCAGCAGTTGATTCGTCACATCAGCAGCAAGCGCCCTGATTGGCATTGGGTGTTGATGGGATTGAAAGCGGCGCGGCTCGATATAGAAGATTTGCCGAATGTTCATTATCTCGGCTCGAAGCCTTATTCGGAGATGCCGCGATATGCAGCTCACTTTGATGTGTGCGTGCTGCCGTGGGTGACTGACAACGAATTCGTCAGCTACGGCAGCGCGATCAAAGTGCGCGAATATCTTGCTACAGGAAAGCCTGTTGTTATCACGCCGCTTTACGAGTACGAGCCGATGGACGGCCTTGTGAGAATTGCTCGCGGCTACGACGATTTCATAACGAAGGTCGAAGACGCGCTCGCGCGAGATACAGACGGCAATCGCTATGCGCGGCAGCAGTCAATCAAAGAAGCGACGTGGGACGTGCGCGCCGAAGAAGTGAGCAAGGATATTGAAACGTTGCTGCGATAAATTCCATCTGCGTCGTCTGCATTCAATATAATCTCGTTTGTTCAACCAATTGTTCTGATGCGATACGAGCGCGACTTCATAACTTGTACTAAATAAATTCAAGCTCTACTTCTTACAAGCAGGCAAGCGCGGCAAAGTATTCGAGATTCCGTTAAAACAAGCGGATTTCAGGCGCAGAAGCACGCACGCAAGAAATGGCATTGCGGTTGCAGAAGATGAAACTGGAGGAAAAAGAGAATGGCATTACTGGCGATAGGGACAGCGGTTTTGATGACAGCGGTTGCAGTGGCGATTGGCGGTCTGGCGCTCGAAGCGATTTTATTTGCGATAAGCCGCAGCCTTACAAGCGCTGCAGTACGAGGCGAGCAAGCGGGTGTGCCTAATGTCATTTCTCTGAAGACTTCAGAAAGCACTATGAGCAGTATGGAATGGGCCAAAGAAGCAACGGCCTGAGATTAAGAGATTAAGTTTGCAAGGAGGAAATCATGCTCTGGACAATCTTTGTTATCCTGTTGGTTCTGTGGTTGCTCGGTCTGGTCGGCGGTTACGCGCTTGGTGGATTCTTACATATTTTGCTTGTAATAGCGGCGATAGTTCTGGTAATAAACCTACTCAGTGGACGCCGCCCTGTAGTCTAACCAATCGTGGATGAGTTCGAGAAAATATCCTTGTAGAAAGGATAAAAACAATGGCAGAGGAAGGTTCAACTGCAGGTCTGTATATACTAATAGCGTTTTTAATCATCCTTGTTGTAGGAGCGCTGTTATGGTTTGGCGGTGTCTTCAAAAAGAAGACCGAAGTAGACATCAACATCAACAAGCCCGGTATAGTTTTGCAGATAAGTCGGTAAGGATTTACGAACAGAACGGGATAGGGCAGAAAGCCGGTCAAGAGTATCTGTAGTGCCCCTGATACACCGGCTTCTGCCTTCTGGTTTTCACACAAATCAATTCAATCGCTCGGTCAGCAGCACGCGCACTCCCGCGCGCCAGTCTTCGTTTATGCCTACGCGATAAACGGGCACGCGTTCGACTATCGAGCTTGCGACGAGTCTGGTCGTGGCATGGAAGCGAAAAAGCGGAGCGACCAGATATAACAGAGGTGTGTTGTTTGTAAGCTTCAAATCTTTGAAGTAGCCTCGACGCTCGAAGTCTTCGCGCAGCCGGTGCCATTCGATTCTCAACCAATAATCCAGCCCTTGAAACGGGAACTCCGAGTCTTCGGCAACTTTCAATTCGATCACAACAAGACGGCCTTCATGCGTCGCAGCCAGCAGGTCAATAAAAGACCGGTGCTCGCCGCGATAAGCAGGCACCTGTGAATAGACATAGCGTGGGTCGAGCGAAGCGTCCAACGCTCGAACATCGCGGCGCAACATTGATTCAAGCCATCGCTCGGCCTGATCTCGAAACAGCGGCGAATTGCGATCATCACAATCAGAAGCGCGATTTCGGGCTATCTCTGCCACAAGGCTTTCTAACCGCGACCCGCTCGATTCAGTGAGCTTCTCTTTCGACTGCCCCAGGCCGAACTCGATCTGTTTGCGATTGATTGAGATTTGCGCGAACTCAAGCCCTCGAATCGAGAGCAACAGCAAGTTGCCTCTGCGATTGATTTCAATCAGATTCGGCGCGATACGGTGAACCCTGTGGGCAAGCGCCACGACTTCCGCAGGCAGCTCGCGCGTGTGCGGCCACGCGGCTCTGAGAGATGCTTTGCGCAAACGGTCGCTCAAGTCTCCCTGATCGAACGGCGCGACCGCGCTGATAGTCGCGTTTGTTTCATCTACCTCGTAAAGCGAGATGCTTGCGCCTGCAACCCGCACGGCAGTCAGGCGGGTCGCAATGGTTGTCGCGCAACCGCGAGGCACAAAGAGCATCAGCCGGTTGATCGCCGATTGTTTGCGGCGCAGCGCATCAAACCAGATGATGCCTGCTCCGAGCGTCGCATCAATATTCGATTGCGACTCGTGGCCGTTTACTCCGATGCCCGCGATGCTAAGACCGCGATCTTTGATTGTGAGCCGAGCATGAACTCCAGACAGATGCGAGCGATCATTGCGTTTGGAGACAGCGCGTTCAACGCTCAGACCTGCGAAGTTCGCTTCAATCATCGTGGCGAGTTTACGGGCGAACTCGCTGCGAGATTGAGCCGTTTCAGCGGTCGCTTCTCCGCGCCGCAATTGCACAGTGCAGAGCGTGCGACCCATCTGTTTTTTACATTCCAGTTCAAATCGTTCGGGCGTTATTTCGCAGCGCAGGATGCGCCACGAGCGCGACCAGCCATCGCCCCAGCAATAGAGGATCAGTTTGCCGAACGAAACCTCTGCCGATGAATGCCGCGATTCTACTTTCGATATGAATCGCTCATCTTCGTACAGGTCAAAATCGCCGCCAAGCAAATAGAGTTCAAGCTCGTAGCGGGCGCGGCTGATGTCTTCTGAAACGGTGAGGCGGCAAATATTCACACGCGCCTTTTAGCAGTCACAAAGCGACAAATCAAGAGGCGCGCGCATGAACGGTTTTATACGGAGGCTTGATGGCGGGCGGCAAGCTGGCCGCAGGCGGCGGATATGTCCTGGCCGCGTGGGCGACGGATGAATGACGGCAGACCTGCGTCGGTCAATATTTTCTGAAACGCTAGAATGCGCTCCATCGAAGACGATAGATAAGGAAGTTCCGGCGCGGGATTGTGCGGTATCAGATTCACCTTCGCGCCAATCCCCGCAAGCAATCCGACAAGTTCGCGCGCGCTGGCGTCGCTGTCATTGACCATCGCAAGCATCACGTACTCGAACGTCAAACGCTCGCGCTCGCCGAGCGGGTAACTGCGGCACGCGCGGATCAATTCGGCCAGCGGGTATTTGCGATTGATGGGAAACAACTGATTGCGAAGCTCGTCATTGGCAGCCGTAAGCGAGATTGCCAGTCGCGGGCGAATCTCTTCTTTTGCCAGATCATAAATGCGCGGCACGATGCCCGCAGTCGAAAGCGTCACTCGGCGCGGGGCAATTGCCAGTCCTTCTTCATCCGCGAACAGACGAACGGATTTCATCACCGCATCGTAATTCAAAAGCGGCTCGCCCATTCCCATCATAACGATGTTCGTTCCGTGCGGCGTCTCATTGCCCGCGCCATAAACTTCATTCAGCACAATGACGACTTGCGACGCTATTTCGCCAGCCGTCATATTGCGCTTCAATCCGACAACTCCTGTCATACAGAAATCGCATGCCAGAGGGCAACCGACCTGGCTCGATATGCAGATAGTGTCTCGGCGTTCTTCGGGCATAAAGACGGCTTCGACTTCTCGGTTGTCTCCCAGTTTCAATAAAAATCGCCGCGTGCCGTCTGATGATGTGAAGACGCTTTCGATGCCAGTGTGCGTAACGGCGGCGCGTTCGTCTAACAGGCGTCGCAGCGTCTTTGGCAAATCTGTCATTTGATGGAAGTCTGTGATGCGGCGGCGCGCAATCGCGTCGTGAAGCTGACGCGCGCGAAAAGGCTTTTCGCCAAGCTCGACCATGAACTCGCGCAACTCGTCTTGAGTCATGCCAAGCAATTCAATCTTTGTGGATGGAGCGAGATTAATCATCTTAAAAGATTATAGAGAGCGCCCTTGCGTTCAGCCAGCGGAAGCATTATTCTGACGCTTCATTGACACCCGGCTCCGCGCATTTTCTTTCGATCTAATCGAGCCGATAAATCCGACGTTCTTACATTTCCGTAAATTGATACGACTGCGCATTCAAATTAATGCCGACGCCGGCGCACTGCACCAAAATCAGGAGGTCAAATGGCTAAATCGACTCGGTTATTAATCACCTTTTTATGGATTGGCGTGATTATGTTGCTCGCGTT
>DATEKX010000091.1:0-2805 GCA_035277165.1 Blastocatellia bacterium
GTGTTGAGTTGCTTCCAGGCGTTCGGGGCTTACACTTGCGCGATTCTTGTCATACTCCTGCATCCTGCGGCGAGCGCGCAGCAGCAGAACTTTCGCGTTAGCTTCCGTGATGTCGAGCGCCGCAGCGGTTTCGGCTGTCGAATAGTCAAACACGTCGCGCAGCAACAGCACTGCGCGCTGAGATGGGGTGAGCGCTTCGAGCGCGAGCAGAAAAGCGAACGATATGCTCTCTAGAAACTCGTATCGCGCGGCAGGAGAATCTTTCGCTGGCGCGGGCGGCTCATATGACGCGGGGCTGTCTTCGTTGTCGGTCGGCACAGGCGAAGGAAGCCATTCGCCCACGTAGCTTCGTCTTCGCCTGCGCCGCAACAGGTCGCGACTGAGATTGATCGCAACGCGCACGAGCCAGGGCCGCAGCGGTTCGTCCATTCGACGAGGCGGATGCTCTATCGCGCGAACAAACGTCTCTTGAACAAGGTCGTCTGCGTCTGCCGCATTGCCCGTCATTCGATAACACAGACCCCACAGCAACCTGCGATCAGTCTCAAAAGCTTTGGCAGATATCACCATAACAGCAAAGATTTCTTTTGGCCTTTCAACCGATGAAATCCCTTAGAGCGAGTTTTGAAATAGTCCCCGAAGGGGACGTATGTAATAGCCGTGGGTGTAACCCACGGTCATCGAGTCAATCACATACTGACCCTGAAAGGGTCGAACTGTCGCGTCTAATTAGTCCGACCCTTTCAGGGTCTGCGACTTTCGGCATGGCTAACCGTGGGTTACACCCACGGCTATTGAATCACGCCCTTTCAGGGCTTTACTGCCATTTCAAATCATGCTCTTAACGGTCGCGAAGCTATTCAGACAACGCATCAGCCAGCGCGCGAAGCAGCCGTGCGCCATCGCCATGCCACGCGCTGCCATGCATGCACGCGAGTGTAGTCGGTTCGGCAGAGGCTAATCTCTCAAGCATCTCCCGCGTGTTTCTTGCGTGCGAAAAATAATCGAGCGAACGGCGCAACGCCTCGCTCGGCTCCAGGATGTCAGATTCCGTAAGCGCCGGGTGGTCAGAGCCGCCCTGCGTAAAGAGATCGCCGCATAACAAGGTGCGCGTCTGTTGCTCCATCAAGTACCCGCACTCCCAGCCGTGAGGCAGGTGCGGCGTGTCATACCATTTGACAACATGTTTTCCAAGCGAGATCGTTTCGCCTCCGGCGAGCGCGCGCGGCGGTCGGTCGGCAATATCCCCGATAGATGTCATTGCGGCAACCTTGCTGCAAATCGCAACTGCTTGCGGAGCAACAGCCAGCCATTCATTAAGCGCCCCGCACTCATCCGCTTCAAAGTGCGAGAAGGCGACATAGCGAAGCCGCTCGGCAGGCATTACGCTGGCAACGGCTTCTCGGACAAACGGGAACATCTTTCGCAGCCCCGTGTGGAAAAGCAGCGGCTCGTCATCAACGATAAGGTACTGGTTGAATGTAAATCCTCCCGGAATTTGGCCCGGAGGAGCCGGAGTGCTGATACGATAGATTCCGTCTGCAATTTCGCAGACATTAGTGCCTGATTGCACATTCGTTGTAATCATAGTCTCTCCTTCAATAAAGCAATCTTGAACAGCCAGTCAAAATCATGATACGTCTTTCATCGTCCAGCGTTCCTTATCAACTTGCCACCGCCAGAGCAGCGGGTTTGGATTCGACGATCATACTCGCCGCCTGACGAGCGCTTGCGAGGCTTGTATCGACAAGCATTCCTTCTTTGCCCACCCAGTCGCCAACTACAAACAATCCCGGCACGTCGGAAACTTGAGGGCCGGGCCGCGTGCCGTCTGCTCCGGCACGCGGTAAGGCGTTCGCCACAATCAAATCGGGCAGGAAGCGACGATGAGCTACAGCCGCGCGCCATCCCGGTTGCACAAGATCGAGCAAGCCTTCAAGCTCGCGCTCGATTGTTTCGTTCGAGTCTTCGCCTCCGGGCGCGAGGTATTTCGCGACGTGAATCAGCGCGCCGCCTTCGGGCGCGAGTCGCGCCGTTGCCGAGTGAACCGAAAGATAAAGCGGGCGGTCAACGCCGAGCGCGAACGTCGCTTTCGGCTTTGGCAAATAGCGCAACGCTACGTCGAGCGTCGCGGCTTTGACAGGTATCGCTTCGTCAGCCCATTGCGCAAGCTGTGTCTGATGCCCGCGCTCAACCAGACTTACGGCAGCCGCCGGGCTTGATGCAATGACAATCGTCGAAGCAGTAAGCACTCGGCCATCCGCGAATCGCGCGCCACGCACAGCGCCCGTCAAATCGCGCTCGACACTCTCGATCTTCACGCTGGTTTCTATCTGGACTCCTGCACGCTTCGCCGCGTCCGCAAGCCCGTCAACAATGGTCTGCCATCCGCCGTCGAGGTAGAGGACGCTTTTGCCGAAAGCCAGTTTCAACTGTTCGAGGCCAGCGCCTGCGCTCAACAATTCAGGCGCGTTCGCGTATGTAGAGACTCGAAACACCGCCATCAAAAAATCTTTCACATCCGCGTGCGAGATTTCCGCGTCAAGCCATTCGCGCACGCTCATATTCATCACAGCATCGCCGTCAATTTTTGCCAGCGACGCAAGCAGCCGCGCCGTTTCGAGCTTTGCTGAAAGATTGAACAGGCCAGTGGTGAGAAGAGAGACCAGCCCTGCCGGAAAAGTATGTTTAACGCCGCCTTTGACGGCGAACGCGCCCGACACCGAAGGCACGCGACCTTGAACTTTCACACCGAGTTCGCCGAGGACTTCGATGCCGCGTCCTCCGCGATAAAGCGCGTGCGGG
>DATEKX010000092.1:0-2663 GCA_035277165.1 Blastocatellia bacterium
CAGGAATTGAAGGAGAATTCTTAATTCTTAATTTTTAATTTTTAATTTGCTACTCGTAGCGGAGCGCAATCATCGGGTCTACTTTCGTGGCCCGTTGCGCGGGGATGTAACTTGCCGCGAGCGCCACCGCTGCCAACAGCAAAGCGACAACTGCGAATGTTGTCGCATCAGTCGCTTCCACTCCGTAAAGCTGACTCGTAAGCACCCGCGTTGCGGCAAAGGCTCCTGTGAGTCCGATCACAAGCCCGATAACTGTAAGCCCGATTGCGTCACGCATCACCAGATTCAAGACGTTCCTGCGATTGGCTCCCAGAGCCATTCTTATGCCAATCTCGCGCGTGCGCCCCGATACTGCGTAAGACATCACGCCATAGATTCCTACCGCCGAAAGAATCAGCGCAAGTGTTGCGAATATGCCCAACACCAGTGCGCTGAACCTCGTCCGCGAAGTAGCTTCACTGCTGCGTTGCTGCATCGTCATCACGTCGTAGATCGGAGCGTTTTTGTCGAGCGCGATAATCTCCTGACGCAAAGCCGGGACTATCTGCTCAGGCTCGTTCGTCGTGCGTACAATGACAAACGATGCAGGTTCAGTTGGCTGAAGATAAGGCAGGTAGATTTGAGGCTCGAACAACTCTTCAACCTTGCCGTACTTCACATCAGAAACCACGCCGACCACTTCGCCGAACTCACTCTCTTCCCATCCGACTCCAACCCAAAGTTGTTTGCCGATTGGGTCTTCGTCAGGCCAGAACTTTCGCGCAGCCGCTTCGTTGATGATCGCAACCCGCTGCGCACCGCCGCGATCTGTCTCTGTAAAAGCGCGGCCTCTGATCAAAGGAATGCGCAGCGTTTTGAAATAATCAGGCCCGATGCTGTGAATGCCCGTGGTGTTCATCTCGCCTTCATCGCGCCCCTTAATCTTCATTATCGTCCCTGATGAATTGTTCGAAAGCGGCGTGGACGAAGCTACGGTCGCCGCTTCAACTCCCGGCAGGCTCTCGACTCGCTGGAGAAGCTGTTCGGCGAAAGCGACTTCGGCTTGCTGTTTGTACTTTGGAAGATCGACGCGCATGGTCATCACATTACTGGGGTCGAACCCTGTGCGAATGGCCTGCAATCGCGCGAAGCTCTTGATCATCAGCCCGGAACCGATGAGCAACACGAGCGCAAGCGCGATCTCTGTAACAACCAGAACATTGCGCGGGCTGAAATAGCCAAGCCGAGGATGTTTCTTGCTTTGAGCGCCTCCGCCTTCTTTCAACGCATCGCTAACATCGGGCCGCGAAGCCTGTATCGCAGGCAGCAAGCCAAACAACACTCCTGTTACGATGGAGAGCAGTAACGTGAACGCGAGCACCTGCGAATCAATCGTCGCTTTGCTGAAATCGAGCATTTGAATATAGCTCGTGTTGTGCGCGTCGGCTGCGGGTTTGAAGGTGGTCAAAAACTCGATGCCCCACAGCGCGATAAGCAGTCCGATTATTCCTCCGAACACTGCAAGGAAGACGCTTTCCGTCAGCAACTGGCGGACGAGTCGCCCACGAGTGGCTCCCAGAGCCAGTCTTATGGCGATCTCCTTTCGGCGCGACACGCTTTTTGCCAGCAGTAGGTTTGCTATGTTTACGCAAGCGATCAACAGCACGAGTCCTACGGCGACGAAGAGAATCAGAAACGATTCGCGAATCGCAGGGTCCAGTTTCGCTTCTTTCAACGCGACCAGCTTGATTGATTCGGGCGGCATGCCTGCTGCCATATCAGGCGGAACGGGTATGGCTTCTCTGATCTTCGCGGCTACTGTTTCCATCTCGCCTTGTGCCTGCGCGAGGGCGACGCCGGGTTTTACACGCGCGATGACTTGCGTCCAATGAGCGAATCGCGTTTGAAGACGACGCGCAAAAGTGAGTTGCGGAGCCATCATAACAGGCACCCATACTTCGGTCGTGCCTTTCTGGCCTTTGAAACTTTCGGGCAATACACCCACGATTTCAAGCTTCACTTTGTTCAAGCTGATCGTTTTCCCGATGACATTCGAGTCGGCTCCGTATCGCCTTTGCCAGAGTTTGTAACTCAAAAGCGCGACCGGGTTAGCGCCGGGCGTTTTATCTTCTTCGGGGGCGAACGTGCGACCTTGAATGGCCTCGACTCCGAGCATAGGAAAATAGCTTGCCGATACCATCTCTGCGCTCAAGCGTTCGGGGCTGTCCGTGTCTGTGAGAGGGAAATTCTGCTCGCTTACGACAGCTATTTGCTCGAATGCCTGACTTGAATCACGCAGGGCTTCAAATTTCGGATAAGACCATACGTCGGAAGCCTCTTTGCCTTTGCCCGGTTGTTCTCTTTCGATGAAGACCATCGTAAGCTGGTCGGGGTTTTTGTAAGGCAATGACCTGAGCAGCACGGCGTTGATCACAGAGAAAATCGAAGTATTCGCGCCGATGCCCAGTGCGAGCGATAAAATCGCTACGGCGGTGAAGCCCGGATTTTTCAACATCGTGCGAACGGCATATCGAAGGTCTTGAAATAGATTTTCCATCATCCCTCCCGAATCAATTAAGAATTAAGAATTACGAATTAAGAATTATTCTCCGCTTCCTCTATTCTTAATTTTTAATTCGTAATTCTTAATTGGCTACTCGTAACGAAGCGCGACCATTGGGTCA
>DATEKX010000093.1:0-6112 GCA_035277165.1 Blastocatellia bacterium
TGACCCAAGTTTCAGGTTCGACGAAGGGCAGTGCGCTACGTTGGTTTCGGTCGCGCGCAGGATTTCCATTTCGCTTTCATCCAGATGAACGCAATGCGCAAGCAAGACGTGCGGCGCAGTCAATCCAACGTCGCTTAGATATTCGATATTGCGGCGACCCGTGTCTCGCTCGACCATCGCTATCTCGTCCCTGTTTTCCGAAGCGTGCGTGTGAACCATCACGCCTCGTTCGCGCGCGAGACTTGAGACGCGCTCCAGCAATTCGCGCGTGCAACTGACGGCGAAGCGCGGCGCAAAGCAGTAACGAATGCGCCCGTTTGCGCGACCGTGCCAGCGTTCCAATAACTTTAATGATTCTTCGATTGAAGCTTCGGTCTGTTCGCGGAGCCCTTCGGGCACGTCGTCGCCTTTGTCCATCATGCACTTGCCGATGGTTGCGCGAAAGCCCGCCTCTTCGACGGCCCTGAAAACCGATTCTGTGTGATTGACCGTTTCCATCGTCAGCGCGCAGGTCGTTCCTCCGCGAATCAACTCGGCCAGCCCTAGTCGCGCCGAAGCGTAAAGAGATTCAGCCGTGTGCGCTGCTTCCAAAGGCCAGATTCGTTTCCTGAGCCAGTCAATCAGCGCAAGGTCGTCAGCCGCGCCGCGAAAAAGCGTCTGGCACAGATGAATGTGCGTTTGCACAAATCCGGGCACGAGCACTCGCCCGCGCGCGTCAATCATTTCGTCAGCCTGCGCTGTAATCTGTTGCCCAAGACGGGTGATGCGCCCGCCTTCGACCATGACGTCGCCCTCGAATATGTGATTGCGCGAATCCATCGTGATGATGGTCGAGCCTTTGATGATCAGCGATTCAGTCATTCATCTCACCTACACGGCGCAGGCGCAAGATTAGTGAAGCCGACCGCGCAAGTCAATCATTTTCAAAGCCGGAAGCTGTGGAGTGCTTGAGTAATTCGCGAGAAATGTAGAAGATATTAGACAAGCGCCAGTGCGGTAAGCGTTATGGATCAAGCTGAATGCTGTCAAAAACTGCGAGACGGATTGAAGGCCGTCCGGGTCGAGTTGCAAGAGCTTCTGGATGTGCTCTCAACCGACGAGACCTCATCAATGGATGACTCACAAACAACGCAGAGCGGCTCGGAGACGAAATCTGATTTCTTCGATCAAATTACTCAAGGCGACCCGTTGCTTGTGGGCGATGATCTGTATCGCAAAGTTCTGAAGATCATTACCAGCCTCGGCTATGCTTCGACGCTCGTCCTGCAACACCGGCTCGAAATCAGCTTTCGTCAGGCGTCGAGCATACTCACCAATCTCGAACGCGATGGACTGGTCGGGCCTGCTCACGGATTCAGGCCGCATAAAGTGCTGCGGCCTGCCTACGCGCTTCTTGAAAGCCTCGAACCACCAGTCGAAATCAAGAGCAAGTAGATAAATCGCCGCCGCAGGAATCAATCTTCAATCGGCCACTTGCCATTTTTGAACTGCACGCAAAGATGATCGGCCCCTTCCTCTGTCGCGTAATGATTGCGCACCATCGCAATGCTCTCGAAGGCGCGGTTTGCGCTTGTCACTTTCACCATCTCGAATACGGGCGGAGCCGATTTCACCGATATTCGCGCGCCGCTCGCGCTGACGTTCTCAGTTATCGCGACCTCGCGCGCCAGTACGTTTTGCGATTCGTCCAGATATTCGATCAAGACCGATTCGGCAAGCTCGAATCGCTGTTCTTTCCTGCGATCCGGCCCGCTCCATTTCTGTGTCCGAAACAGGGCGTGAGGTTTGTGCAGGTATCCGGCTGGCGGATGGCTGCCGATGAATTCCAATCCTACAATTCTGGAACCATCTGCAACCGGCTCGACTCGCCGCACTATCGCATACATATTGTAGCCCTGCTCTGTGAACCCGTGACTGCGCAACTTCATAGGCAGAGGCAGCGTCACGTGAAGCACTATGCCAACGCGCACGTGCCTGCTGAGCTTTAACGCAACGCCCATCCGGCTTACATCAATCGTCTTTATGACTTCCTGCCAGCGGCTCCCGTCGCGGTCGTGGCCTGAGACGAGCGCGGGAACAGATAGCTTGAACCTTTCGCAGCGGCGGCGATTGGTTACGGCAGGCCGTGTAGAAGCGGGTGGCGCTTGAGTTTCTTGAGTCGTCGCGCGGTTGTTGAGATTGCCAGAAGCGGAGCGCGCTTTTTTGAGTCCGCCGGAATGTCTCGGTTTTTTTTGCCTGGGCGCGTCCAGCGGCAGGGGAACGACTTTGCGCCGTTTGAGCGACTGGTCATATTCGATTCTTTTGTGACGATCCGTGAGTATGAAGAAAGCTTGTGAAACCTTGCCGAACACCTTGTCTATATTTGTAAGCATCTCGTCTGGCACAGCGGCCCTGACCTTGTGATACGAAGGATGCAGCACGGCGATTGTTTCATGATAGGCCACCACAATCTCTTCGTTAGTTGCGGCGCGATCTACGCCGAGAGTCTGGTAATGGGTGGACGAGCCTTCAACGCGAGCCAGTAAGTATTCGATTTCGAGATAATGCGCGCTGATGAGCTTGCCAGTGTTTCCATTCTTTTTAGCGTGACCAGCCGCAGGCTGATTCAATGCGCCTGGTGGCTTTGTCAATGCACCCGAACCTTTCATAAACGCGCCTCTTGATTGGGAATTTTTATCGTTATCTTCTTCGGGGGTAGAAGTCGGTTTATCTGAAAGATGTAGACATTATGAATGGGTTGATTGATTTGTCAACAATGTTGTCAGGCAAGCTACAAAAAGCATTTACCCGCGCAGGGCATGCAAATGCTCAAAACGATTAATCGAGTTATCGCAGCCGCGAATAAAATGTTTCGCCCGAATGCCTCGCGCGAAGAATTGTTTACCGGCTCGCCGGTTTGCCTGTGATGAAACGCGCGGCAGGCGAATCTTTCATCGGCAGAGCGAATCTTCGGATGCCGTCATACTTATACAGCGCGTTTGCCACTGCCGGAGCGGTCGGAACCAGCCCGATTTCGCCCACGCCCTTTGCGCCATATGGGCCGTCCGGGTGTTTTTCTTCAATCAAGATCAATTCGACTTCAGGCATGTGCCGCGCTCGCAGCAGACCTTGCGAGTTGACGGTCATTGTTTGCGGCAAACAATTTTCGACTCGGAACTCTTCAGTCAGCGCATAGCCCAGCCCCATGTGAACAGAGCCTTCCAACTGGCCTTCGAGCAGCACAGGGTTCATCACTTTTCCTACATCGTGTGCCGCGACCACTTTCTTTATTCGTCCATCGTCGTCGAGCATTACAACCTGCGTGGCGAATCCGTAAGCGAAGTGCGTCTTTGGCCTCTCGGCTTTTGCTTCTAACGAAACAGTGTCATCAATCAAGACTTCGCCGTAATACGTCTGTCCCGCCAGGTCTCTGAGAGTTTTCTTTTGATCTAAGTCGGCCTTCAATTTCCTCGCGGCTTCCTGCACGGCGCGGCAACCCAGAAACGTCGCGCGCGAAGCGGTCGTCTGCCCGCAGTTTAAATCGTACTTCGTATCAGCCGAAACATAATTGAACACGGCGGGCGCAAGCCCTGTCTCTTCGCAAGCCGTTTGCTGCAAGATCGTAAACAACCCCTGCCCCATCTCTGTGAAGCCCGTGTATATGCCGACCGTGCCATCGTCGTGGACTTCGAGCATTGCCTTGCCATACTCAGGCAACCCATTGCCTATGCCTACGTTCTTGATGCCGCAAGCGATGCCTGCATACTTCGCATCTCTATAAATGCTCTTGACCGCTTCGAGCGTTTTCTTGAGCCCGACGCTCGATTCGAGCACCTGACCTGTGCAGAACCTGTCGCCTACATCGAGAGCGTTGCGATAACGAATATCCCATCCGTCTATGCCGACTTTTTCGGCCAGTATGTCCAGCATGGATTCAATCGCAAATGCTGCCTGATTAGCGCCGAACCCGCGCATGGCTCCGCAAGGCGGGTTGTTTGTATAGACCGCAAGCGACACGACTTCCACGTTGTCTACTTTGTACGGGCCTGTGCAATGTCCTGCGGCCCGCTCAAGCACCTTTGTGCCTACGGAAGCATACGAGCCTTTGTCGCCGATCATGTGAGCTTTCACTGCCGTCAAGTTACCTTCCGCGTCGCAGCCTACTGTATAGGTCATCTTGATCGGATGGCGTTTGGGATGAAGCCTCAAACTTTCTTCGCGGCTGAGCGTGAGCTTGACAGGCTTGCCTGCCACGCGAGCCAGCAGTGCCGTTTGAGCTTGAATGCTCATGTCTTCTTTACCGCCGAACGCGCCGCCGTTTGAAACCAGCATGACGGAAACTTTTTCTTCCGGCATTCCCATAAACGAAGCTATCTGCCTGCGGTCGTCAAACACGCCTTGTCCTTGCGTGTAGACTTTAAGCCCGTCGCCTTCAGGAAGCGCGATGCAGGATTCAGGTTCGAGGAACATGTGCTCGATGAATTGAGTTTGAAACGTGTGCGTCACGACATGGGCTGAATTTTTCAAAGCCTCCTCGATGTTGCCGCGATTGATTTCAGATTTGCTGAGAAGGTTTCCTTTCTTATGAATCTTCGGCGCGTCAGGCGCGAGCGCTTCTTCGGGAGTTGTTAAAGGAGCGAGCACTTCGTAATCAACGATGATCGCTTCGACTGCGCGCCGAGCAGTGCGGCGATCAACGGCTGCGACGGCTGCAATCACGTCGCCCACATAGCGAGTCTCTTCGCCTTCGGCCACAAATATCGGCCAGTCATCATAGATGAGTCCCTGGTAACGCTTGCCCGGCGTGTCTGCGGCTGTGACTATTGCGATGACGCCGGGAATCTCTTTCGCGCGACTCATATCTATTGCTTTGACCAGCGCGCGAGGATGCTCTGCGAGCAAGACCGCGCCATGCAACATATCGGGAACGCTCATGTCGTCAATGTAAGGGCGTTCACCCAGCGCGAACTCGCGCGCTTCGTATCGAGGGAGGTTTGAGCCGACTCGCCCGCTGTTATCTAATTCGGGCGCGGCTTCGCCTCTCAATGCTTTTGACGCCAGTTTAATCGAATCGACTATCTTCACATAGCCTGTGCAACGGCAGTGATGCATGCTCAACACGCGATTGATCTGCTCGTCGGTCGGGTCTGGAATTTTGTCTAAAAGATTCTTGGCGCGCACGACGATGCCCGGCGTGCAGAACCCGCACTGCAACCCTCCGCAAGCGATGAAGCTATCAGCAAATGTTTCGCGTTCCAGTTCTGAAAAACCTTCGAGCGTGAGTACATTCTTACCTGCCGCTTTTTCTGCGGGCACCGCGCAAGCGACAACTGCTCGATCATCCACTATCACAGTACAGCACCCGCATTGCCCTGTCGGGCTGCATCCGTCTTTAGGCGAGATGAGTCCACAACTGTCGCGCAGCACTTCAAGCAGCGAAACTCCGTCTTCTATTTCCACTGCGCGATTGCTTCCGTTCAAGGTGAACTCAATAGTGCTTGTCATTGTTCATTCTCCTTCATCAGGCGCGATTGCAAACTGTAAGCGCTGCTTCGGCATTTTACCACTTCCATCACGCATTAACAGATGAATCTTTTTAGTTTGTAGTCATAAGCCGACGGCAAAGACAAAGCTCATCTTTCGCTTCGTTCCCCTAAGTCGAGTAGGGGAAATAAGGGGCGGCTTGTCATTTGACATTGTGGCGGAAATAACCAACCGCAATTTGTGAACATGACTTCTGTTCGGCGTAAATGCTTTGTCTACAACGAAAAACAACTGCCCCGAATCACTTTAATTGTCCGGCACAGAGATTGTCTTCCCAGTAACGTCTTGATAGTTGGTTGCTGAGTGAGCAGAAGAAAAACTTCATCTCATTGTGCAGGCGTTGATGAATAAGAATTTATATCAATCGCTTTTCAATGACGTTCAAGTGACAATGCGGCGTCGCTTGGAGAACGATTTGTGAGGTTGATGGCTATGTCCCAGCCTCGACCTCGCAATCGTTCTTCGTTTTTCGATTAACTCTTGGTTATTGCTGTGCGGGCGGTTCTTCATGGCCGCTCCCACATAGCTTTAAGAAATTTCTTGAAGTAACCACATCCACGAGGGCGGCCTCGAAGAATTGCCCGCGCAG
>DATEKX010000094.1:0-3233 GCA_035277165.1 Blastocatellia bacterium
TAGCACAAGCCGAACGTTTTCGCGCGTGCTGCCCGAACCCATTAAGCCTATGCGCCAGATTCGCCCTTTTAACGGCCCAAGCCCGCCGCCTATTTCGATGTTACTCTCGGAAAGCAAGTGCGAACGCACGCGCGCATCGTCTACGCCATCAGGCACGCGCACGGCGTTCAAACTCCAGAGCCTGTCGTCAGGCGCGACGTTCATCCGAAGCCCCATCGCCTCGATTCCTGCCACCAGCGCGCGATGATTCAACTCGTGCCTGCGCCACCTTGCTTCCAATCCTTCTTCGTGGACTAGCCTGAGCGCTTCGCGCAGCGCATAGTTCATCGAAATCGGCGCTGTGTGGTGATAAGTCCGGTCGTCGCCCCAATACTTTTCAACCATTGTGATGTCTAAATACCAGCTCTGCACTTTCGACCGCCGCCCGCGTATCCGCTCAATCGCGCGTTCGGAAAAAGTTATAGGCGCAAGGCCGGGAGGAGCGCCCAGACATTTCTGCGTGCCTGAATAACAGATGTCAATTCCGTTGCGATCAACTCCGACTGAGTGACCGCCGAGCGATGTGACCGCATCAACGATGAGCAGCGCATCACGACTGTGCGCCAGGTCTGAAAGTCCCGCGAGGTCTTGAAGCACGCCTGTAGAGGTTTCTGCATGCACAATCGCGAGCGCACGCGGATTTGCGGATTCTATCGCTGCTTTGATCTTGTTTATATCAATGGCCTCGCCCCATTCGGCGCGCACTACGATGGCTTGCCCGCCCGCGCGTTCTATGATGTCTTTCATTCGCTCTCCGAATACGCCGTTGATGCAAACGACGGCTTCGTCACCCGGTTCAATCGCGTTGACCAGCGCAGCTTCCATGCCAGCGCTGCCCGTCGCAGAAATCGGAATTGTCACGCGGTTTTCGGTCTCGAAGACGTAACGCAGCATCGCCTGAATGTCATCCATGCAGCGCAGGAACAGCGGGTCAAGGTGGCCGAGCACGTTTGCTGCCATCGCGTTCAACACTCGATCATCTACAGGGCTAGGCCCAGGCCCCAGCAGCACGCGTCTTGGCGGCTCGAACTTTTCATAAGTGACCCTTCGAGTTTCATTTGCCATGATGGATTCCTTCCTGATTGATAACTTCTACGCTCAAGTTTGTCGGCTGATTGATTAACTCAAGAGCCGCGCTGATCGGCGTGCACAGTGCGATATCCTGCGCGCTCGTGACGTTCGCTGTCAGAATGCCGATCACTTCGCCCTTGCGATTGAGCGCAGGGCCTCCGCTGTTGCCGTGATAGGCGCGCAGGTTCAATTGAATATAGTCCTGACCTACGCGGCTGACTATGCCTGTCGAAAGCGAAGGCCCGATCTGCTCGTCATGAGTCTGCTTCAACAAGTCCAGGCCGAGCGGGTAGCCGATGACCGCGACATCTTCGCCCTGCGCAATGTTGTTCAGATCAGATTCGATTCCGCGCACGAAGCGCAGTCTCGATAAATTGATTTTTAAAATCGCCACGTCCGGGCTGTCTTTGTCCGGGTTGATCCTATGAATGTCAGCAAGTATGGCCTGCTCGCGCGTCTGGCCCGGCAAGATCACTTCTACTTTTGTTGTGCGACCTGTCAGGTTTTGCGATGCGGAGTTGTATTCCCAATCGCGAACCAGATGACGATTGGTCACGATCAATCCGTTCGATGACACGAGAAAGCCGCTCCCCGTGCGCGCGACTGTATCAATGACCTGCCCGATTTCATCTAACAGCTCGAATTCTACGCGGATGAATACCACAGCCGGGCGATTGAGTTCCGCCACCTCTGTAAAGTTTCTCTCTTCGTTATACTTGGCAGGCAATCTCGAAGATAAAAATATGACTCCCACCGCGCCGATTAACATCGCCGCCGCTATGGCTACAAGCAACAGACCGTTGGCTTTGTGAGACGGCGGGCGCACGAGCGGGTCCGTCGTATTGCGTCGCAGAGATTGCGATTGCAAATCTTTTCGAGCTTCGGGCGAGTCCGCTTCATCCACCTCGATGATGAACCTGAGGAGCGGGCCGCCCGCGCCGAACTCTATCAAATCGTCGTGCTGTATTTCGCTCGTCACAACGCGGCGACCATTGATCATCGTGCCGTTTGTCGAGCCGAGATCGCGCAACAAATAATGATCGTCATTGCGAACGATTTCAGCGTGATGAGAAGAGACGCGCCGCTGCCCGTCATTGAAGCAGAGCGCATTATCCGAAGCGCGCCCGATAGTGATTCTGCTTGCATCAAATCGCTCGCGCTTTCCTTTGTCTGGCCCGATTATGTGAATGAGGACGGCACGCATTCCGAATAAGTCAGCCTTAAATTAAACGATGAGTGGTGAATGATGAACGTTGAATTGCATCATTCAGGGTTTCACTTTATAGCATAGGTCTGCGATAGACAAGCGGCCCACATTTCAAGCTGCGGTGAGCCTGATTATTCGCTCGTCAATGAATATTTTATCAGCCGAAATATCAATTGCTTTCTTTAAATGGATTAGAAACTCGCGATTGCCTTCTGCGCCTTTGATGGGTGATTCGATCAGGTTAATCGGATTGAATCCGGTCTCGACCGCCGCATCTGTTATTTGCACGAGCACGCGCCTGTGCTTCGCAGGGTCCGTGACGATGCCGCCGCGCCCGACTTCTCCTTTGCCGACCTCGAACTGCGGTTTGATGAGCGCGACACAATCGGCTGCGTCTTTGAGGCAATCGCGCACAGCCGGAAATATCTTGCTCAAAGAGATGAACGACACATCAATCACTGCCAGGTCGAAACGAATCTGAAACTGCTCAGGGTTGAGACTGCGCGCGTTCAAGCCTTCAAGCGCCTCGACGCGCGGGTCTTGTCTTATCCGCCACGCGAGTTGATTGTGACCTACGTCAACTGCCCAGACGAGCGCGGCTCCGTGTTGCAGCAGGCAATCGGTGAAGCCGCCGGTCGAAGCGCCTACGTCAATGCACGTCTTGCCTTCAGGGCTGATGTTGAATTCAGCGAGCGCCTGTTCCAGCTTGAGACCTCCGCGACTGACGTAGCGCAACGTTTCGCCCTTTATGCGTATCTCTGCGTTTGTGTCTATCATCTGGCCGGGTTTATCAACGCGCTGTTCTCGGACAAGCACCTGGCCTGCAATGATCATCGCCTGCGCGCGAGCGCGGCTTTCGGCAAGGCCGCGCTCGAAGACCAGTTTATCAACTCGCTCTTTAGCCATAATCTTAATG